>JAVEEO010000158.1 GCA_030840415.1 Pseudonocardiales bacterium
AGCAGATCGACAGCCCGCACGGGCCGCTGCCGATCCGGGTCCTGCGCCCGGCCGGCTCCGGGCCGAGACCCACGGTCGTGTACTTCCACGGCGGCGGCTGGATCGCCGGCACCATCGACACCCATCTCGGCCACGCCCGCCGGATCTGCACCCAGGCCGACATGGTGGTGGTGTCGGTCGGCTACCGGCTGGCTCCCGAGCACCCGTTCCCGGCCGCCTTCGACGACGCGGTGGTCGCCACCGAGTGGGCAGCCCGGCACACCGAGGAACTCGGCGGCGAGCCCGGCACCCTGATCCTGGCCGGCGACAGCGCGGGCGCCCAGCTGGCGGCGTCGGTGGCGATCGCCCGCCGGGACGCCGGCCAGCCGGTGTCGGCCCAGCTGCTGCTCTACCCGGTCACCGACGTCACCGGCCGCTACACCGACCCCGAGGTCAATGCCAGGTACATGTCCCGGCGGACCACCGGCAAGAACTTCGGACTGACCCTGCAGGGCATGGTGAACTTCGCCACCAACTACGTCGACGAGCAGTCCTCGGCCGACTGGCGCGTCTCGCCGATGCGGGCACCGGATCTGACCGGGGTGGCCCCGGCTGTCATCCACACCGCCACCCTGGACGTGCTGCGCACCGAGGGCAACTTCTACGGCGACGCGCTGCGCCGGGCCGGCGTCCGGGTGATCAGCCGCGAGTGGCCGACGCTCAACCACTCCTACTTCGGCTTCGGTGGGGTGTCCGCGGTCGCCGACAGCGCCGCCGCCCAGGCGGCCGAGGACCTGCGCGAGCTGCTGGCCGGGGGGAGCAACTAACCATGACGGCCGACGAACTGCGCTCCGCCTACCACCAGCAGGTCCGGGGCGTGCTGCCCAGCGAGCAGCCCGCCACCGTGACGGTGGATCGGGACGGGCCGCTGCAGCGGGTCAGCGGCGGCAAGCACGGCGGCTACGTCGAGTACCGGGATCTGGCCGGCCTGTCCGGAACCGGGCTGGACGCGCTGATCGGGCGGACCCGGGAGTACTTCGCCGGCCGTGCCGAGCGCTTCGAGTGGAAGACCCACTCCTACGACGAGCCGGCCGACCTGCCCGAGCGGCTGACGGCGGCCGGATTCGTGGCGGGGGAGGCCGAGACCGTGGTGATCGGGCTGGCCGCGGACCTGACCGAGGAGCCCCCGCTGCCGGCCGGCGTGGCGATGCGCCGGATCGGTGAGCACGCCGGCTCCGAGGACTTCGACCGGATCGGTGCGCTGCACACCGAGATCTGGCACGAGGACTGGAGCTGGCTGGCCGCCGACCTGGCCGAGCGCCAGGCCGCCGCTCCCGACCGGCTCGCGATCTTCGCGGCCGAGGCCGGTCCCGACCTGATCAGCGTGGCCTGGCTGGTCCGCGATCCCGGCAGTGAGTTCGCCACCCTGTGGGGCGGCGCCACCCGCCCGGAATGGCGGGGCAAGGGCATCTACCGGGCCCTGGTGGCGCGCCGGGCCCAGTTCGCGGTGGCCACCGGTGCCAAGTACCTGCAGGTGGACGCCTCCGACGACAGCGCCCCGATCCTGCAGCGGCTGGGATTCGTCGCGGTGGCCACCACCACCCCGTACCTGTGGACCCCGCCGCGGCAGGCATCCTCGTAACCGCCGTCGGGGGAGCAGGCGCCGGCCGGCCGTCTAGGCTGGTCGGGTGACCGTGCGCGCCAACCCCGTCGAGATCGCGAACCTGCTGCAGCACGCCGCCGACGGCGGCCGGCTGGCCCCCGAGCAGGCGCTGCTGCTCTACACCGACGCCCCGCTGCACGCCCTCGGCGAGGCCGCCGACACGGTGCGCCGCCGCCGGTTCGGCGAGCTGGCCGGCATCGCCACCTACATCATCGACCGCAACATCAACTACACCAACGTCTGCCTGACCGCCTGCAAGTTCTGCGCCTTCTACCGGGCTCCCGGCCACCGCGAGGGCTGGACGCACACCGACGCCGAGATCCTGCGCCGCTGCGGCGAGGCGGTGGAACTCGGCGCCACCCAGATCATGCTGCAGGGCGGCCACTCGCCGGAGCTGGGCATCGAGTTCTACGAGCGGATCTTCGCCGCGATCAAGGCCGAGTACCCGTCGCTGGCGCTGCACTCGCTCGGCGCCTCCGAGGTGGTGCACATCGGCAAGGTGTCCGGCCTCGACCATGCCGAGGTGATCACCCGACTGCACGCCGCCGGCCTGGACTCCTTCGCCGGCGCCGGCGCCGAGATCCTGGTCTCCCGACCGCGCACCGCGATCGCGCCGCTGAAGGAGTCGGGCGAAACCTGGCTGTCGGTGATGGAGACCGCGCACACCCTCGGGGTGGAGTCCACCGCGACGTTCATGATGGGCACCGGCGAGACCAACGCCGAGCGGATCGAGCACCTGCGCATGGTGCGCGACGTGCAGGACCGCACCGGCGGCTTCCGGTCGTTCATCCCGTGGACCTACCAGCCGGAGAACAACCACCTCAAGGGCCGCACCCAGGCCACCTCGCTGGAGTACCTGCGGATGGTCGCGCTGGCCCGGCTGTTCTTCGACAACGTCGCCCACCTGCAGGGCTCCTGGCTGACCACCGGCAAGGACATCGGCCAGCTGACCCTGCACTATGGCGCCGACGACCTGGGCTCGGTGATGCTGGAGGAGAACGTGGTCTCCTCGGCCGGTGCCCGGCACCGGTCCAACCGCACCGAGCTGATCGAGTTGATCCGCTCGGCCGGCCGGATCCCGGCCCAGCGCGACACGCTCTACCGGCACCTGGTGGTGCACGCCGACCCGGCCGAGGACCCGGTCGACGACCGGGTGCACTCGCACTTCGCCTCCACCGCCCTCACCCTGCTGCCGAGCGTCGACCGGGCTACGGCCAGCTGAGTGTCGGCCACGGTCGCCATCGCAGCCGGCCTCGGTTCGGCACTGGCCTACGGCGCCGGGACGGCCGGGCAGCACGCGGTCGCCTACACCGGAACCGCTGAGGCGGGCCGGCTGCTGGAGCTGCTGCGCAATCCGCGCTGGTTGCTGGCCACCGCCGGCGACGTGGTCGGCGTCGTCCTGCAGGTGCTGGCCCTGGCCAACGGCGCGGTGGTGCTGGTCCAGCCGCTGCTGGTGTTGTCGCTGCCGGTCGCGGTGTTGCTGCGGTCCTTCTTCGGCGCGGCCCGGCCCTCGGCCCTCGACTCACTCAACTGTGCGGTCCTGGTCGGCGGGCTGGCGCTGTTCTTCGTCCTGCTCGGCGAGCCCGGCCGGGGCCGGGTGATCGGCCCGCAGGCCACGTCCTGGATCGCGATCGCCGCGGTCTCGGTGGGCGGCCTGGCGATCGCGGCGATGCGCAACCGGCCACCGGTACCGCGCGCGGTGACCTTCGGCGTGGTGGCCGGCTGCTGGTTCGGCGTGGTCAGCGTCCTGATCGAGGCGGTGTCCTCGGTCTGGGAGGGGGCCGGGCTGGCCGGGTTCGGCCGGCTGGCCGGGCTGGTCCCGCTGGTCGCGGCCGTGGCGCTGGCCGTCGGTGCCTACCTCCTGGTGCAGATCGGATTCCAGCTCGGACCGCTCGGAGCCAGCTTCCCGGCCAACCTGATCCTCGACCCGGTGGTGGCCGTGGTGCTCGGTGCCGCCCTGCTGGGCGAGCACGTCCGGCTGGGCTCGGGGCGGCTGCTGGGCTATCTGGTGTGCGTGGCGCTGGTCGGCTGGGCGGCCGTCCGGCTTGCCGCGCCGGCCCCGCACGACCTCCAGACCGAACGCCGGGCGGGCACCCCCTCGCTGCCGACGGGCTGAGGCGCACGCGACTCGCGGCGGCCTCGGTGGTCGGGCCGCCGTTGCCGATCAGCGACAATGGAGGCCTCATGACTCGTGCAACGCTGGCCAAGGAGCCCCACGAGGTCGCCCGGATGTTCGACGCGGTGGCCCGACGCTACGACCTCACCAACACGGTGCTGTCCTTCGCCCAGGACCGCCGCTGGCGGCGTGCCACCCGGGACGCGCTGGGCCTGCGGCCGGGCGAGCTGGTGCTCGACGTCGCTGCCGGTACCGGGGTGTCGACCGCCGAGCTGGCCCGATCGGGAGCCCGGGCGGTGGCCAGCGACTTCTCGCTCGGCATGCTGCGGGCCGGCGTCCACCGCTCCGGCCGGCGCGACCTGCCGTTCGTGGCCGCCGACGCGCTGCGGCTGCCGTTCGTCGACGCGTCCTTCGACGCCGTCACCATCTCCTTCGGGCTGCGCAACATCGCCGACGTGGCCGGCGCGCTGGCCGAGTTCGCCCGGGTGACCAAACCCGGCGGCCGGCTGGTGGTGGCCGAGTTCTCCACCCCGGTGATCCCGGGTTTCCGCCAGCTCTACCTCAACTACCTGATGCGCGCGCTGCCCTGGGTGGCCCGCCGGGTGTCGAGCAATCCCGACGCCTACGTCTACCTCGCCGAGTCGATCCGCAGCTGGCCCGGGCAGCGGCAGCTGGCCTGGACGATCGCCAAGGCGGGCTGGCAGGAGGTGCACTACCGCAACCTCACCGGCGGCGTGGTCGCGCTGCACTGGGCCAAGCGTCCGGCCGGGTCTAGTACACCGTGACGGTCGGGAACTGGGCGTAGCCCTGGGCGTCCGTCGCGCTGCTGCCCAGCCAGTCCCAGACCAGCCGCCGGTCGCCGGCCGGCACCCCGGCGGTCTCCAGCCGCAGCCGGAAGGTGATCGAGCCGTGCGCCGGCACGCTGGCCGGCGCGGCCGCGCAGTTGAGCCGGCCGGTGCTGGTCGATCCCTTCTTGTCGGGAAGCTTCAGCAGGTCGATCAGCGACTGCCGGTAGCTCGGGCAGGGGTCCAGCGACACCGCGACCGAAGTCGGGTTGGTCAGCGTCACCGAATAGTCCAGGGTCTGACCACTGCGGACCCGGCGCGGGACCGAGAAGCCGGGCACCAGCGAACCCAGGCCCCCGGCCGGAACGATGCGTTGGTGCACGGTGCCCTTGCCGCCCGATGTACAGGTCGATCCACGGGGGAACGGGATGGTGACCGGGATAGGGGGCTGGCGTATCGCCCGCGCCTCTACCAGGGGCGCCTGCATTCTGAGTTCGACGGCGGCGACGCCTGTGCCGCAGATCTTCGCCGGCACCTGCAGCACGTCACCGGGTTGTAGCAGCGTGTACCCCGTGTACCAGACCAGCAGGCTGGACCTGCCGATTCCAAGGCTGTGGCCGGCGGCATCGAGGATATTCATGGTGGGCGTGTCGGCACCGATCGCGCAGGGCCCGGTGCCGACCCGCTGCACCGTGAGCATGTACCGGCCGGAGCCTAACGCGCCGGGAAGCCCGATGGACGTGGCGGAATCGCTGGTGGCGCTGAAATCGCCGGCCTTGCACAGCGTCGTCCCGCTCGGCGCTACCTCGTCGCCCCCCTCGACGCGGGCGTCGAGCCGATTCGGGCTCACCGGTGCGGTGGCCGGTAGGTCAGCCCAGGGCACCACGACGGGCGCCGAGGGGGCCGAAGGCGGCGCCGCGATCTGATGAACTGCCGGGTCTTGCCGTTGCACCAGGACGACGGTGCCGACCACCGGCACCACCAGCGCGGCCGCCACCAGCACGGGCACCAGCCAGGGCGCGCGGGCCGGCGGGGTGCCGGTCATCGCGCTCAGCGACGGGGCCGCCGGTTGGGCCGCCCGCCAGGCCTCGCCCTGTCGCGCCAACAGAGTTTCCAGCTGATCGTCGGTCATCGGTAGTCCTCTCCTAGGCGGGCGCGCAGGGCGGTGCGGGCGTCGTGCAGGGTCGACTTGACGGTCCCCGTCGAGCAGCGCATCACTGCTGCGATGTCGTTGACGTCCAGGTCGGCGTAGTAGCGCAGTTGGACGGCCAGTCGCTGCCGACGGGGCAGGCCGGCGATGGCGGCCTCGAGGTCGGTCTCGAGGTCAGCCCGGACGGCCGGGTCCGGCGAGGCGGCGGGCGGTTCCTCGGCGAGCGGGTGCCAGATCCGGTACCGGCGCCAGGACTTGCGGGCCTGGTCCGCCGTGATCACCAGCAGCCAGGCCCGGACGCTGCCCCGGCCGGGGTCGTAGCCGGCCCGCCGCCGCCAGGCCAGCGTCAGGGCATCCTGCAGGACGTCGTCCCGGCTGCCCGGCGCTGCCAACCGTCCCGCCACCCGCACCAGGACGTCCCAGTGCGGCGCGACGAGCTCGGCGAGGTCGGGATGGTCGGCAGTCGGCACAGCCGCCAGCTTGCTCGTGGTCACACCGCCTAGTAGCCCGGCTCCGGCCGACAGGGTTGGGGCGGTTACCCAACCGTTATCGGTTTGACTTAGTTGCAAGGCGCAGCTAATTTAGATGCATGCACCAAGCATCTAAATCCCTTCGCGAACTCACCCACGCGGGTGAGCCGGACCCGATCTCGGTCGTGGAGCGGGAGTTCGGCACGCTGATGATGCACCTGATCCGCTACAAGCATCAGGTCAACGGCGATCGGCTCGACCGGATGGCCCTGATGGTGCTGGGCACCCTGTCCTACTGCGGGCCGTCCCGGCTGAGCACCGTCGCCGAGCGGACCGGGCTGGACCCCTCCACCGTCTCCCGCCAGGTCGCGGACCTGGAGAAGGCGGGCCTGCTGGCCCGTGACTCCGACCCCGAGGACCGCCGGGCGATCCTGCTCGAGGCCACCGCCGAGGGGCAGGCGGTGCTGGACCGACTGGTCCGCGGCCGCCGGCGGCGGGTCGAACGGCTGCTCACCGACTGGGATCGCGACGACATCGTCGCGCTGGGTCGGCTGCTCGGCCAACTCAATGCCGCCACCGAGAAGTACGGCGACCAGAACGCACTCGAAATCGAACAGGAACTCAATCATGGCTGAACCCCGCGCTGTCGCCGCCGAACCCACCAGTGGCCGCCTCACCCACCAGCAGATCCTGCTGATCCTGTCCGGACTGCTGCTGGGGATGTTCCTGGCGGCCCTGGACCAGACCATCGTCTCGGCCGCGATGCGAACCATCGCCGACCGGCTCAACGGCCAGACCAACCAGGCCTGGGCGACCACCGCCTACCTGGTCACCTCGACCGTGTCCACCCCGCTCTACGGCAAGTTGAGCGACATGTACGGCCGCAAGAAGTTCTACCTGTTCGCGATCTCGATCTTCCTGGTCGGCTCGATGCTCAGCGGCATGGCGAACTCGATGGAGCAGTTGGCGGCCTTCCGCGCGGTGCAGGGGCTGGGCGCCGGCGGCCTGATGGCGCTGGCCTTCGCGATCATCGGCGACATCCTGCCGCCGCGTGACCGGGCCAAGTATCAGGGCTACTTCATGGCGGTATTCGGGATCTCCTCGGTCGCCGGTCCGGTGCTCGGCGGCCTGCTGGCCGGCCAGGACCACCTGCTGGGCTTCGACGGCTGGCGCTGGGTGTTCTACGTCAACCTGCCGATCGGCATCGTCGCGCTCGCGGTGGTCAGCCGCTTCCTCAACGTCCCGCACGTGCGCACCGAGCACAAGGTCGACTACCTGGGTGCTGCCACCCTGGTGCTGGGCATCACCTCGCTGCTGCTGGTCGCCGAGCAGGGCCGCACCTGGGGCTGGGGTTCGGGCAAGTCGGTCACCTACTACGTCCTCGGCGCGGTGCTGCTGATCGCGTTCGTGCTGATCGAGCGCCGGGTCGGCGACGAGGCCATCCTGCCGCTGAAGATGTTCCGCTCGCCGGTGTTCAACGTGGCCTCGCTGATGAACTTCATCCTGGGCATGGGCATGTTCGGCGGCATCATCTGCCTGCCGCTGTACATGCAGATCGTCAAGGGCTTCAGCCCCACCGAGTCCGGGCTGTCGCTGCTGCCGATGATGGTCGGGATCATGTCGGTCTCGATGACCAGCGGCATCCTCACCTCCCGCACCGGCCGGTACAAGATCTTCCCGATCATCGGGACCGCGATCCTGATCGTGGCGCTGCTGGGCCTGTCCCGGATCAGCGCCGAGACCAGCTACCTGCAGCTCGCGCCGCTGATGCTGCTGCTGGGCGCGGGCCTCGGTGCCTGCATGCAGACCCTGGTGCTGGCCACCCAGAACTCGGTGCCGGCCTCCCAGATGGGCGTGGCCACCGCTTCGGCGGCCTTCTTCCGCTCGATGGGCGGCACCTTCGGGACCGCGATCTTCCTGACCATCTTCTTCTCCGGTGCCGCCAGGCACGTCGGCAGCAACGTCCGGGCCGCCGAGCAGACACCGGACTTCCAGGCGGCTCTGCGCGACCCCGCCAACGGCGTGATCGCCCGGGCGCTGCGGGCACTGTCGGGCGGCTCGACCAGCCAGCTGAACGACACCAGCTTCCTCAACCACGGTGCCCAGGTGCTGCGCGATCCGTTCCTGACCGGCTTCGCCCAGTCCATGGACCGGGTGTTCCTGGTCGCGGCATTCGTGGTGCTGCCGGCGTTCCTGCTCAGCTTCTTCCTCAAGGAGGTCAAGCTGCGCCAGGAGTCCGGGTTGGAGGCCCAGGCCGCCGAACGGGCCGCCGCGGCCGCCGCGGTGGCGGGCAACCCGGCCGCGCAGGTCGACGAGCGGACCGCCGAGCAGCTCGGCGCCGGCGCGGACGCCCGGAGCCGCTAGATCTCAGCTGCTCCTGCTCGGACAAATGCGAACGCCGGCCGGTCACCTGGGGTGACTGGCCGGCGTTTCGGCTGCCTTGGAGGGGTCAGTACCGCAACTATCGGCGGCCCGCGGTCAACCTTGAGCGGGATCGGCAGGAGATTCTGGCGCGCCGCACGTCAGGACACCGGTAGTTGGCGTGGTGTCCGGCAGCCGCAACAGATCGGCCACATCAACCGTCGAGCTGCAGGCGGAAAACTCTGTCCTAGGTGAAATATCGGATTCAGCCTCGATATACCGAAGTAAGGTTTACGCTTCGTTTTCATGAGGAGCAGATTTGTAGCCCTAGGCGCTGGACTCGTCTTGGTGACAACGATCTTGGTCACCTCTCCAGCCGCTGCTACGGCGGCAGAACCGGGTGCGGTGGTCAGCTGCGGCGCGAATGGTCCCGAGGATCCGCACCTGTCGACGATCAGCGCCCGCCAGGGCAAGATCGAGGTCAAAGCAGGTACCGACCTCGTCTGCGAGGCCGCGGAACCTGCGCTGATCCAGGCGTCGATCACGCTGGAGAAGCGGAGTTTCTTCGACTTGATCTGGCTCCCGGTGGCTACCGGCAGTGTCACCGGAAGTGTGGTGCCCGGAGAATCGAAGTTCTGGCCGCGCAGCCAGCTGTTCGCATTGACCGCCTGCGTTCCCGGCACGTACCGGGCTCGTCTCTCGCTCAGCGCTCAGACCCTGCAAGGGCCGGTGATAATTCGCGGCAACGGTCTGCTGTCGGCTGAAAAGTCCACAAACTGCAAGCTCCCGCACGTTTCGATGGTGATTGATGACACCGGCTCGATGGGCAGCGTCATCGGCAGTGTCTCCTCGTCGCTGAACACGTTCATCGGATCCAAGTCTGAGGACGAGTACACGCGCTGGAGTTTGACAACCTTCAAGGACGGTCCGACAACTGTAGGCACCACCGACGATCGCAAACAGGCGCTGAGCTGGGTGAACGGACTGAATGCCTCCGGAGGTGACGACTGCCCGGAGGACGCGTTAGGCGGGATCACCAGCGGTCTGAGCGCATTGGGTACCGATCCGGATACCGACAAGCAGATGATCGTGGCGACCGATGCCTCGGCCCACGGCGGTGACGTCAGCGGCATCATCGCCGCGGCGCAGGCGAGCGGGACGCGCGTCAATGTGCTCCTCACCGGCGATTGCGGCATGAGCGCCTTGGCAGCCACGTCGATGGGCACCGCTTCGTCGGCTTTCGGGCCTCCGGTGTCAAGCCAGGTAGTCCTGAGGCGCATCGCCGAGGAAACCGGCGGCAAGTACTTCTTCCTACCTGGCGGGACGAGGCAGGATTTCACCGCCGCGCTCGACGCCATCTTCGCCGGCATCGCGGATCCGGGGGAGGACTCCCAGCCGCCGACTGTGACCCTGACCGGAGTTCCCAGCACGATCTGGTCACCGAACCACAAGATGGTGGAGGTCACGCCCACGGTCAG
>JAVEEO010000036.1 GCA_030840415.1 Pseudonocardiales bacterium
TCACCGGCGCCCCGGCGCGGAGCTTGCCAGCTCGTCGACAGACCCGGTTGGCGACTCACTGCTGCTGAGCCCGCTCCGCCCGGACGGCCAGCACCGGACATGGTGCGTCGAGCAGCACCCGCTGTGCGTTGCTGCCCAGAAGCGCCTTCCCGACCGGTGAGCGGCGGTGCAGGCCCACCACGACCAACTCGGCGCCGGTGCCCTCGACCGCGTCCAGGATGGCGTCCGAGGCCTGGCCGGTCCCGATGTCGACATGCCGGATCTCGTGCGGCACGCCGTCGGAGACCAGCCGGGCCGCGAGCGCGTCCAGGTCCAACTCGTCGGCAGCGGTCGGCCGGACGTAGCCTGCCTGGTCCACGGCATTGATGACCACGAGATCGGTATTTCGCCAGCCGGCCTGCCGAACAGCCTCGGTGACCGCCAGGTAGCCGGTCGGGTCCGGGACGTAGCCCACGACGACGGTCATGCCGGCACCACTTTCTCGCTCGGGTCGGGAGGCGGCAGGGCACCGGTCATGATGCCGACCACCTCGTTCATCGTGTGGTCCGACGGCCGCACCACCGCAGCCCGCCGGCCGAGTCGGTGGATGTGGATGCGGTCTGCGACCTCGAACACTGCTGGGATGTCGTGACTGATCAGCACCACCGGTATGCCGGTACCGGTGATTCGCTTGATCAGGTCGAGCACGCCCCGGGACTCGCGCACGCCGAGTGCCGCGGTGGGCTCGTCCATGATGACCACCTTGCGGCCGAACGCGGCGGCCCTGGCCACCGCGACGGTCTGGCGCTGGCCACCGGAAAGACTGTCGACCGGCTGGGTGATCGACTGCAGCGTCGTGATCCCCAGTTCGTCCATCTGGCGCCGGGACTGGCTGCGCATCTCCTTGACGTCCAGCATCCGCAGGAACGAGCCCAGGGGTCCCTTCCGCCTGATCTCGCGTCCGAGGAACAGGTTCGTGGCAATGTCCAGCGCGGGCGCCATGGCAAGGTCCTGGTACACCGTCTCGATTCCCGCCTTCTGGGCGTCGTGCGGGCTGCGGAAGTGGACCGGCTGGCCTTCCAGCAGCACCTCGCCGGCGTCGGCCACGACGTCACCGGACAACACTTTGATCAGGCTGGACTTGCCGGCGCCGTTGTCTCCGATAACGGCCAGCACCTCCCCCGCCCGCAGGTCGAAGTCAGCTCCGGCGACTGCGGTGACATGGCCATAGCGTTTGACGATGTTGCGCGCTTCCAACACGATCTCATTCATCGGGCCTTCTTTCGGGTGATCGAATCCAACGCGACGGCAGCGATCACCAGCACGCCGGTCACGATGTTCTGGTAGAGGGGGTCGATCCCCGCCTGGGTGAGCCCGGACTGGAGCACCAGCACGATCAGCGCGCCGAGATAGCTGCCCAGCACGGTGCCTCGCCCCCCGAAGAGGCTGGTGCCACCGATCACAACGGCGGTAATGGTGTCGAGATTGGCGGTCGGATAGGCGTTGGGCGAGGTCGCCGGGCTTCGGCCGAAAGCCTGCCAGGCTGCGAGCGCGTACAGCAGGCCGGCCAGGACGTAGACCGACAGCAGAACCCGGCTCACATTGATGCCGGTCCGCTTGGCCGCCAGGTCGTTGTTGCCGAC
Source organism: Pseudonocardiales bacterium (assembly GCA_030840415.1). Classification (GTDB taxonomy): domain Bacteria; phylum Actinomycetota; class Actinomycetes; order Mycobacteriales; family Jatrophihabitantaceae; genus Jatrophihabitans_A. The sequence goes on from JAVEEO010000036.1 coordinate 1,623, forward strand.
GGCGTAGACGTGGCGGCCCCAGGCCGTCCGGGTGAGCGCGAAGTGGAGCGCCGCGACGCTCAGCAGCACCAGCACCACGCCGAAGGTGATCTGGAACTGCCCGAACAGATAGCCGCCCTTGGACAGCCAGGTCAGCGGGCCGTCGTCGACCAGGACTGTCTGCTTTGTGTAGAGCCGCGAAACCGAGGTCAGGATGGTCAGCAATCCCAAGGTGACGATGAACGGTGGCAACCCCAGCCGGGACACGATCAGCCCAGAGATCAGGCCGAGAACTGCGCAGACCACGAACCCGATCAGCAGGGCCGGTACCTGCAGTCCATGATTTCCGGATGCCATCTTCGCGACCACCAGCGTGCCGAGCACCATGATGGCGCCGTTGGCCAGGTCGATCCCTCCGGTGAGGATGATGACCGTCTGGCCGAGCGCGAGCGTTCCCACCACCACTGACTGCTGCAGGATCAGCGAGGTGTTGTCCACGCTCAGGAAGTTCTGGGTGAAGATCGAGAAACCGATGACCGCGAGGATCAGCGCGGACAGCGGTCCCAGAACGGGATTGCGGAAGAAGCGGTCGGCGATCGTCGCGGCACGGGTGCCGGTGGTATCGGGTACCGCGGCGGCTTTCTCGCCTGCAAGCTCTAGCGAGTCGGTCATCTTTCCAACACGCCCTTTCGGGTCCACGTGCACGAGTGGGCCGGGTCTGTTCTGGCCCGGACGCTCCCGCGATGGATCGCGGGAGCACCGGTCGGGTCGGACGGTCCTCACCGACCCCTACCGGCAGCCTTCTAGGAGGCGCTGCCCCAGCAGTTCTGCAGGCCCCAGGTGGTGTCCTTGGCATCCAGGCCGCCGAGCGGCTTGTCGGTGATCAACTGGACACCGGTGTCGATGAAGCCCGAGGCCGGCACCGACGGCTTGGTCTTGTCCTTGGCGAAGGCCACCGCGGCATCGACACCGGCCACTGCCATCTTCGACGGGAACTGCATGACGGTCGCGGCGATCTTGCCGTCCTTGACCGCCTGCACTCCGGTGCAGCCACCGTCGATCGAGCCCAGGATGACCTGATCCGCCTTACCTGCGTTCTTCAACGCGGTGTACGCGCCGATGGCGGCGGGCTCGTTGATCGTGTAGACCGCGTTGATGTTGCCGTTCTTCTGCAACAGGTTCTCCATCGCGGTCTGCCCCTTGGCCTGATCGCCACTGGTGTCCTGCTTACCGGTGATCTCCTTGCTGCCCTCGGCAATGCCGAGTCCGGTGAGAAACCCGTTGTGCCGCTGATCGCCGACCGAGACCCCGGGCTGCAGGTCCAACATCGCCAGCACCGGCGTTTTGCCGGCCAGCGCTGCCTTGACGTACGCGCCCTGCTCCTCGCCGGCCTTGGTGTTGTCGGTCGCCCAGGTGGCGTCGACACCCTTGTTACCTTCGGTCTGGGTATCCAGTGCCGCCACAAAGATGCCCTTCCGCTGGGCCGCCAGCAGCGTCGGCACGATCGCCTTCGAGTCGTTGGGCGTGATCAGGATGGCTTTCACCCCGGAGGCGATCATGTTCTCGATCGCGGTGACCTGGCTGGCGTTGTCGCCGTCGGCGGTTCCCGCGGCCGCGACCAGCTGGGCGCCCATCTTGGCCGCCTCCTGCTGAGCAGCCGTGCGCATCGAGACGAAGTAGGGGTTCGAGTCGGTCTTGGTCACCAGCCCGATCTTGATCGATGCGGCCTTGCTGCCATCACCGCCGCCGCTGCCCGACTTGGTGCTGGTGCAGGCGGCCAAGCTCAGTGGAGCGACGATGGCGGCAACCGCCACCGTGGCGATGCGGGCGTATCGGGGGCTGAGTTGCATATCTTCCTCCTGGTGAAACCCACGACCGCTGCTGGCCGCTCTGTGGGGTGAACCGAGGGTAGCTAGGAAAAAGCGCTTGCGCAAGCGCTTGCGCAAGCGCTTGCTAGAGTGGGACAACAAGCAAGATCACTGAGGAGGACGCCCGTGAATGCACGGATGAGTGACGTCGCGCGCGCTGCCGGGGTTTCGGTGTCGACGGTGTCGCACGTCATCAACGGCACTCGCGTTGTCGAGCCGGCGACGGTTGAGCGCGTGAACGAGGCGATCCTGCAGACCGGTTACCGGCACAACCGACTTGCCAGTGCGCTCGCTCGGGGGGTGGGAACCCAGTCGGTGGGAGTCGCCCTGTCCGCGCACTCCAATCCTTATCTAGCCGACCTGGTGATGCCCATCGAGGCGGCGCTCACCCAGCACGGCTCCTTGATGCTGCTGGGAGAAACCCATGAGGACGCGGCTAACGAGCACCGCCTCATCAACGCCTTCCTGGACCGTCGTGTCGACGGTCTCATCCTGGCGCCTACCCCCAGCGCCGGCGAGCAAACCCTGCCCATCCTCGAGAAATCCGGGCTGCCGGTGGTATTGATCGACCGCATCATCGACCCGGGCCGCTTCGACCAGGTCGGATCGGACAACGTGGAGCCGATGGCCGGCATCGTCGATCACCTCGCTGCGCACGGCCACACCCGGATCGCCCTGATCGCCGGCATGACGGGCCTGTCGACCTCCGCCGAGCGGCGGGAGGGCTACCTGCGCGGCATGAGGCGCAACGGACTGCCGACGCCGCCCGGCCTCATCGTCGACGGCGGATCGTCTGGCTCGGAGGCAGGCCTGGCGATGGAGCGGCTCTGGTCTCGACGCTCCCGCCCCACCGCGGTCATTCCGGCCAACAACTACATGACAGTCGGCGTCCTCAAGTGGCTACGCCAGGCTGGGCTCAGGGTGCCCCGAGATGTCGCGCTGGCCGGCTTCGACGACTTCGAATGGTCCGACCTCATCGATCCCCCGCTGACGGCAGTGGCTCAGAACTGGACCACGATCGGTCAGCGGGCCATCGAGATGCTCACCGATCGGATTGCCCATCCGAATCGGCCGTTTCGTACCGAACGGATCGTGGCAAGCCTGATGGTCCGCCAGTCCTGTGGCTGTCCAGTCGATGCCGGGCCGGCATCATCGGCGCACCAGCACGGTGGTAGCTGACGAACCGGCGCAGGTCAGCTCGTTGCTCTTGGGCTGATCGGCAGCCCGCCGGCCAGCGGCAACGAGCACGGCATGTACCTCCGATGCCGTCCGGTTCGGCCGGTCGTTCCATGCGGTGAGCTCGCGCACCCGGGCCACGCGCAACCCGGGCGCCGGGCAGTACTCGACCGGCTCGGTGCTGCCGAACAACGCCTGCCAGGCCAGGTTGAGCGCGCGGTGCACCGGCTGGCTGTGCGCCGCCGGCAATCCGCCGCCGGCCTGCACGATGGCCCCGACCAGGCAGGCAGCGGTCGGCTGCCGCCCGGCGATCCGGTGCAGGTCGTGGGCAGTCACGACCTGCTGGCGGCCTTGGTCGTCGCGATAGGCGAACCAGCCGTCCTGGATCCAGCCGGCCGCCACCACGCCGGCCGCGCCGCCGAGCACCGTCCGTACCAGGTGCAGCTCGGCCAGTTGCGCGGCCGCCCGGTCGAGGCGGGCCAACTGCCGGCGCTCGGCGATCCGGTGCCGCAAGCCGGCAGTGCCGCGGCGACCGCCGGCGGCACCATTCACTGTCGAGAGAAGCGGTCCGTCTGACATGGCAACCTCCCGGCATCCAGCATGCGCCTGCCGGCGCCGTTCGCCGAGCTCAGATGTCGACGGCGCTGCCCATCGTCAGCGTGCGGTCGGTGGGCAGGTCGAAGTAGGCCGCCGGGTCGGCCGCATTGTGGGCAAGCGTGATGAACAGCGTCTTGCGCCAACGGGCGATTCCGGGTGCGGAAGTTCGGCGGATCGCTCCGCGGGACAGGAAATACGACGCATGCTCCACATCGGCTTCGCCCTCCCGCAGCAGACCGGCCTCGGCCGCTCGGCGCAGCGCCTCCGGCAGGCTCGGCTGGTCGGAGAAGCCGAAGGTGACCTCCAGGTGCTGGATGCCGTCGTCCCCGTAACCCAGGTCGTCGACCGTGAACGCTTCCGACGGTGGCACGTGCGGGACGTTGGAGGTGCTGGCCGAAACGATGACCACCGCCTGATGCAGAATCTGGTTGTGCTCGACGTTGGCGCGCAGCGCGAGCGGGGTGGTGTCCTTGCCCGGATGCGGGAACACCGCGGTGCCGGGGACCCTGGGCACGTTCTGTTCGCGCAAATCGTCGATGAACTCCCGCAGCGAGCCTTCCCGCTCGCGGCGGTTGGCGGTCACGATCGCCCGGCCGCGCCGCCAGGTGGTCATCACGACGAACACCATGCCTGCGATGATCAGCGGCAGCCAACCGCCGTGGACCACCTTGGACAGGTTCGCCGCCAGGAAGGTGGCCTCGAGGCCGCCGAACGCCACCGCCGCCGCTGCCAGCTTCCACGGTGGCCACTGCCACAGCACCCGCGCCACCAGCAGCAACAGCACCGTGTCGACCACCAGGGCGCCGGTGACCGACACCCCGTACGCGGTTGCCAGCCTGCTCGAGGACCGGAATCCCAGCATGATCACCAGCACGCCCACGAACAGCGCACCGTTGACCGCGGGCAGGTAGATCTGGCCGCCTTCGCGTTCGGAGGTCTGCCGCACCGTCATCGGCGGCAGCAGCCCCAGTTGCATCGCCTGCCGGGACAGCGAGAAGGCGCCGGAGATCACCGCCTGGCTGGCGATCACCGTGGCGGCGGTCGCCAGCACCACCATCGGCAACCGGCTCCAGCCCGGCAGCAGCAGGAAGAACGGGTTGGAGGCCGACTGCGGGGTATGCAGGATCAGCGCCGCCTGACCGAGATAGTTCAGGGTCAGCGCCGGGAACACCAGGAAGAACCAGGCCCGCCGGTTCGGTGCCCGGCCGAAATGCCCCATATCGGCATACAGCGCCTCGGCACCGGTGATGACCAGCACCACCGCCCCCATCGCCACGAAGCTGATGCCGGGGTGGTCGGCCACGAACAGCACCGCGTAGCTGGGGGACAACGCGCGCACCACTCCGGGCTCCGACACCATGCCGTGCACCCCCGCCACGCCCAGCGCGAGGAACCACACCACCGTGATCGGGCCGAACAGCTTGCCCACCCTGCCGGTTCCGAAGCGTTGCACGGCGAACAGGCAGGTCAGGATCACCGCGGCAACCGGGACCACGACGTGCCCGAGGCTGGGGGCCGCGATCTGCAGGCCCTCCACCGCGGACAGCACGCTGATCGCGGGGGTGATCACCGAGTCGCCGTAGAACAGCGACACCCCGACGATTCCGACCACCAGCAGCAGCCCGGTCCGCGGTGTCCGGCCGGAGTACAGCCGCTGGGCGAGCGCGGCCAGTGCCATCACGCCGCCCTCGCCGCCGTTGTCGGCCCGCATGATGACGCTGACGTACTTGATCGACACGATCACCGTGATGGACCAGAACATCAGCGAGATGACGCCGTAGACGTCCCCCGGGGTGGGTCGCACCGCTCCGTTGTCGATCGAGAACACAGTGTGCAGGGCGTACAGCGGACTGGTGCCGATGTCGCCGAACACCACGCCGAGGGCAGCCAGGACCAGGCCGCGTGCGCGGGCGCCGTGCGGCTCGGCCACGCGATCGGCAGGGTCCGGCTTGGTGGTGCCGGGGGCCGCGGTTGGACGGGTCACGGTGGTCCTTTCGATCGGGACAGACTCCGGTGCCGATCGGAGGGCGACCGAGCCGCGGCGCACCGGGACACGCCTGACGCCGACGCTACCGCGCGTTCCGGTCGAGCGCCGGTGGGCACGCCCATAATGGCTGCCCGTGCGGCGCTGCCAGGCCAGGCATGCCAAGGTGCCGGCCACCTCTTGCGAGAAGTGGCCGGCACCGCTGGTCCGCACCGCTGGTGCGGCGACGGGTGTCAACTGTTGGCGATGGTGAACCGCTCGGTGCCGCAACTGGAAGTGACTGCCAGGTTGAGCGCGTCACCGGTGTAGCTCGATGCCCAACGCCAGGTTCCCTCGGCACTCGCCGTGAAGCTGGTATTGGTGGTGGAATACGTGCCGTTGCCCGACACCGCAACGGCCTGGGTCAGCGCCGGCGTTGCGGCACAACCGGGATCGCTCGGGCCGTACAGGCTCATCGTGATGGTGCCGCCGGCCGTGCTGGTCGCACCCGAGAACGTGAAGCTGTCATTGGGAATCAGGCTCTGCGCGGTCACGACGGCCGGGCTGGCCCGGACCAGCAGTTGCTCACTGGAGCAGGGGCTCGTCGCGCCGGCATTGTCGGCGTCACCGCTGTACACGGCCTGGAAGCTGTAGTGGCCGGCTGCCGAGGCCACGAACGGATCCGAGTTGGGGACGACGGCGTTGGTGACGGTCTTGGTGCTGTTGAGAAGATCCGTCCCGGTGCAGGTGTTCTCACCGGCATAGGCGTGATAGGTGACGGTGCCGCCGGCGGTGGCACTGGCACCGGACAACGTTGCCGAGTCGGTGATCGAGTCCCCCACCTTGGCGGTGGTGGCCGACAGTTGGGTAGCGATCGTCGGGCTGAAGGTCAGGTGGTTGGTGTAGGTGCAATCCACGGTGCCGGCCGAGCCGACCGTGATGGTTGCCGTCGATCCGCTCGGGGTCGCGCGCCGGTGGCGGTACAGCTGAGGCTTTCCAGCGTCCAGCCCGCGGTGACCTGGGCCGAGGTCAGATTCTCGGTGACCGAGTAGTTGCCGACCGGGACCGCGGTGTAGGTCCGCGTGCCGTTGTTGGACAACGAGAAGGTCGACGGAGTGAGAGCACCGGTGGTCGTGTAGCCGAACGTGCTGTCGCCGTTCTCGGTCACCTTGTGGATAGTGATCGAGCCGCAGTTGGTGATGTTCACCGCGATCGGCGCGATGAAATCCTTGATCTCGGCGGTGAAGGACGACGAGGAGCGGCTCTTGACGAAGGCGCTTCCGAAGGCTTCGCAGGTGCCGGCGGGGAACACCCCGGCGGCGGTCAGGTCGATCGACGCCTCACCGAAGAGGCCGACGCCGAGCGTGGGCGAGCCCACTTGGAGGGGGTCGACGATACTGGCGGTGTTCACCGCACCTTCTGATACCGCGCTGCTGAGGCTGACGTGCCGGCCCCAACACGGCAGCGCGTTCGCCGAGAAGCACTGACCGGCGGTGTTGCCGGCGGCTGCGGTCAGCCAGAAGTTCAGGGCCAGGGACGGAGTGCCGCTACCGCCGAAGTCGTAGCTGACCAGCAGGTCGCCCGCGGTCCGGTTCAGGGTGACCGGCCCGGTCAGCGTATTGGTGAAACCGGCGGTCGTCTTCTGATTGATCTCGAAATCGAGGTTGGCATTGCCGATGTTCACCAACCGTTCCCAGGCGAGGTTGAGATAGTTGTGGCCGTTGGCCGCCAGGAACGAGGATTCGTAGAAACGCGACAGGTCATTCTTGTTCGGTGGAATTGATCCGCTGACGACGGTAACCGCCGAGTTGTCCTCCTTGGTGCCCTGCCCGAACGAGTTGTCGCCGCTACTGCTGGCCCGGTCGATGCCGGTATTCAGGCCGCTGACGTTGGCCCAGTCGGTATTGCCTGCGGTATTCACCACCAGATTGCCGTCATTGCCCTCGAACGAGCTGCCCGGCAGCTTCGCGGACGCGGTTTGGGTGACCAACATAGTGGTGGTCACGAACGCCAGTGCGCACGCCCCGAGGAGTGCGTACCGGCGGCGGAGCCTGAGCTCGCTCCGGATTTTGGACATGGCTTCCCCCCATTTTTCACGGCCAATTCTTTTACAGCTCGATATGCTTCGAAAATCGTCGAAGCGAACGGCGCGATGACCCGATGCATGCGTCTCGATGAGCACACCCCGTCTCTCTGCGGGGGAATTCGGAACAGCGCACGTGAGCCATTTCCGCCGACCTGGCGGCGGTACTGCGAGGGTGTGCGATGCCGCGCGCGATTCAAACGGTCGTCCCCGCAACCGCGCTTTTCAGCAGATGAACGCGTGGGGTCACAGTGGCACAGAAGCCGAGCGGTGCCAAGAACCAATTGTTGCGCATTCGCAATATCCACTAATTCCACTGGGCCAGTCAATTGGGATGAATGCGACGCTGCCCCAATGGGCATCCGTGCGCCGTTCGTCAACGGTCGAGCACTCGGATCGCCGCTCGGACCGGTGACGATCCCGATGGCTACCCTCTGGTGCAGCGCGGCGACCAAGGGGACCATCAGGGCCCTCCCCGATTCCCCAACCGCCGGTCCTGGGCAATCCTGGAGCCTCGACGCCGCACTCGCGGTGCGGAGCCACCCGGCTCACCATCGAAGGAGCAAAGGGCTATGCACTCCATACACGAACTGTTCCGCCGCCACGGCCTGGTCCGCCCCGCCGAGGGCGCCATCCTGGGCGGCGTCTGCGCGGGTCTCGGTCGCAAGATCGGCCTGGAGCCCTGGCCGGCCCGCTGGGCCTTCCTGATCGTCCTGTTGATAATTCCGGGCAGCCAGTTGCTGGTCTATCCCGCGCTCTGGATCGCCATGCCCAGGGCCGAGCCGCAGTTGCCCGCCGCCAGAACCGCCGACCCGACGCCCCCGGCCTGAAGTTTGCCGGCGTCACAGGGGCCTGTGACCGCGGCAATCCGGCGCCATACTCTCGGGATGAGCATCGAATCCCAGTGGGTCGCCACCATGCCCGAGATGTACGACGAGCACCTCGGCCCCGCGTTGTTCCTGCCGTTCGCGGCCCGGGTCGCCGCGGCCGCGGCGCAACGGCGGCCCCGTCGGGTTCTCGAACTCGCCGCCGGTACCGGCATCCTCACCGCCGAACTGGTCCGCGCCCTTCCCGCTGCCGAGATCGTCGCGACGGATCTGAATCGGGCGATGGTGTCCTGGGGCGCGAGCCGGGTGCCGGAGCCGGACTGGCGGCAGGCCGACGCGCAGAACCTGGACTATCCCGACGGCTGGTTCGACCTGGTGGCCTGCCAGTTCGGGGTGATGTTCTTTCCCGACAAGCCGGCCGCCTTTGCCGAATCGGCGCGGGTGCTGGAACCCGGCGGCACGCTGGTGTGCACCGTCTGGGACGCCGTCGAGACCTCCGATCTGCCGGCAGCCATGGTGGAAAGCCTGCGGGCGGTGCTGCCCGACGACCCGCCGGACTTCATCGTCCGGGTGCCGCACGGCTACTGCGAGCCGGACCGGGTGCTGGCCGATCTGCGAGCAGGCGGCCTGCTGGACGTCGGGATCGAGCGGGTCGTCGTGCGCGGCGAGGCGGCCTCGGCCGACGCCGTCACCCGGGGGTTCTGCCTGGGCACTCCGCTGCGGTTCGCCTTGCAGGAAAGGGGTTCCCTGCCGGAGCTGACCAGTCGACTGGCCGGTGAGATGTCAGCCAGGCTGGGCGACGGGCCGGTGGCCGGCGACCTGGCCGCGTACCTGGTGACCGCGCGTACCCCGCCTGCCGCTACGTGAGCCGTCGCCCGGATGCGGTGTAGTGCCGCTGCACCGACGTCAGGGCCAGCACCCGGTTGTACACCGCCGCCTCGTCGATAGCGCCGGCCAGGTATCGGCTGGTCGGTGTGAGCGACCAGCTGGTCAGGTTGTCACCGCCGACCCGCCAGTAGCCGTAGTAGTTCTGGTTCTTGGCCTGGGCGTAGCGGGCGATCACCTTTCCGTCGACGTAGAGGGTCATTCCCGTCGCGCCCTGGGTGCCGACCGCCTGGTGCCACTGGCCGTCGTTGTAGCCGGGCCGGGAACCGATCGTGTAGTTCCGGTCGACATGCACGCCGAACACCACCCGTCCGTCATTGGTCAGGTAGAGGTGCTTGTCGTACTGCTGGCTGACCGCCGGCGTGCCGTTGAGGGTCAGGCCACCCTGCTGGTTGCCGAAGCCGATGATCCGGCCGCCGCGGGTGCTGGTGGTCTTGAACCAGGCCTCGATCGAGAAGGTGCCCGGCGACCACTGACCGCGGGTGGCCGAGATGTAGCCGGATGTGCCGTCCACGGTCACCGCGTTGCTGCCGGCGACCGCGCCCGGGGCGCCCCAGGCAATGCCGCCGCCACCGAGGGTCAACCCGCCCGGGTTCTTGGTGTTCGAGCTGTCCACCGTCAGTGGGCCGCCGGGATCGCCGAGCCGCCAGAACAGCACCGGGCTGTCGGCGTTCACCGCGGCTTCGTAGGCGGGCGCCGTCTGGATCACGGTGATGGTCCGGCTGGGCAGCGAGCGCGGCCCGACCCGCGGGCCGTTGGTCTCCTTCACGTCGGCGGTGTAGCTGTGTTTGCTGCCGATCGCCAACCGGTCGTCGGAGAAGGTGAGCACCGGCCGCTTCCAGAACAGCGACCGGACCGCCGCGGTGGCGATCGGAACGCTGCCGCCGTCCCGGTAGAGCCGGACGGTCAGGTTCAGGTCGTCGGTGTCCAGCGGGGTCTGCACCGAGATGGTGACCTTGCCACCGGCCCTGGCCACTGCGGTCGGCGCCGCCGGCTTGGACGGGCTGGCCAGGTCCCCGGTGGCCGGGTCGAAGCGGGCAAGTCCCTGCTGCGGCAGCCCGTTGACCGTGGTGAACTCACCGCCGACGAACAGCCGGCTGCCGTCGGTGGCCATCACCCGCGGGCCGAGGCCGGTCTTGTTCGGGCCACCGTCGGTGTTCGGATACCAGGTCGACAGGTGCCCGGTGCTGGTGGAGCGTGACAGCAGGTGGCGCGAGAGTCCCTTGGCCGCGCCGACCTCGGGAAAGGCGTCCGGATCGGCCGGCCGGTCGCCGCTGCAGTCGTGGCTGTGCGAACCGGTGTAGAGGATCGTGCCGATCGGCTGCACCGCCTGGGTGGCGCCCAGGCACAAGCTCCGCCAGCGCAGCGCGTCGCCGGCGCTGTCGACGGCGAAGGTGCCGTCGAAACAACCGAGTCCCGAGCCTTCGACGCCGAAGTAGGCGCCGGTGCCGTCGGTCTTGACGGTCTTGGCCTCGACCGTGCAGGACGGGGTCTTGGGCGGGATCACCGACCCGGCCGGGAACGGCAGGACGGCGCCGGTGCTGCTGTCGACCACCGCCGCCGCGTGCTGGCCGGCATCGCCGTTCAGGCTGGTGAACGCCCCCGCCAGGTAGAGCTTGCTGCCGTCACCGGACAGCGCCGTCTGATAGACGACGTTGTCGGCGTTGCTGGTGAAGGTGGGCAGCGCGGTGCCGGTGCTCGGGTTCACCGCCGCCAACCGCTGCTTGGCCGCACCGCCGGCGACGGAGAACGATCCGGACAGGTAGACCGCGGTGGCGGCCGCCGAGATGCCGGTCACCCGGGCGTTCGCGCCGGGATCGAAGGACGTCACGGTGCCGGTCGCCGCGCTGAAGGCCGCCACCCGACTGCGAGCCACGCCGTCGATGCTGGCGAAGTCGCCGCCGACGTAGATGGTCTGGCCGTCCGGGCTGGCCGCCAGCGCGTGCACCGGGGCGTCGAGGGGGTGGTTGAACCCGACGATCAACCGGCCGGTGCCCGCCTCGAACGCGGCCAGGTAGTGCCGGACGATCTCGCCGGAGCCGACCGGCCGGCCGGGCAGCCGGACGCTGGTGAACTCCCCGCCGACGTAGAGCACCCCGCCGACCGCGAGCAGGGCCGTCACCGGCGCATTGGTCTGCCAGGTCGGGGCGACATTGGACGGCATCGGTCCCCCGATCGCGCCGGCCGGCGCGGAGCGCACGACCGTGGTGAGGGCCGTGAGGCCGGACACTGCCAGCACGGCAGCGGCGCCGAGCGCTATCAGGCGACCAGCGCGCATGTGATTCCCCTTTGATCTGCACTGAACTGCACTGAACTGCATTGCATTGCATTTGCTTGCGGTGCCGGACAGGTCACGGTAACCGGCGGTCATGTGCACCATGGCAGGGGTGTCGCAGTAGGCCAGGCGAACCCCGTGTTAGATTTGTGCTAATAATCTAGCCCTGCCGATCCTTGTTGTACAACCGCGCCGGCCCTTTCCATCCCACGCTCGTAGGTCTATACCTGGCTGAGGGCACGGTCGCCGAGGACGGGGGTCGCCATGGCGGAGTCGGACCCGGTGGTGGAGGTCGCAGCCCGGATGCGCCGTCGGCTGGCCGACCTGCCTCCGGCCGCCCGGCACCGGGCAGCGTTCCTCGGCGCGTACCTGCGCACCACCGAGGCAGTCGGCAAGGCAGTCCGCGACGGCCTGTTCTGCGACGCGGACTGGGTACGGCGCTGGGACGCCGCGTTCGCGGAACTCTACTTCGCCGCCCACGACGCCGACCTCGCCGGCGACCCGGCCGGCGTCGCCAGGCCGTGGCAACTGGCCTTCTCCGCACCGCCGGAGCTGCCCGCGCTGCGGCACGTGCTGCTCGGCATCAATGCACACGTCAACTACGACCTGCCACAGGCGATGCTGGCGGTGATCGATCCCGCGGAGTTCAGCGACCCCGGCCTGATCGAGCGCCGGCGCCAGGACCACGAGCGGATCGACGGCGTGCTGGCCAGCCGCGTCAAGGCCGAGGATGCCGCGCTGGGGGACTCTCGCCGGTTGCTGGACCGGGCGCTGACACCGCTGAACCGGCTGAGTTCCCGGCGATTCCTGCGCGAAGCGCGTCAGAAGGTCTGGCACAACGTCGCCGAACTGCACACCGCCAGGCTGCTCGGTGCCGATTCCTACCGTGCCCGGCTGGCCGAGCTGGAGGTACTCAGCGCGGCCCGGATTGCCGACCTGCTGGCTCCCGGGCAGGTATTGCTGCGACTGGCCGTCACCGGCTTCGGGGTGCTGCTGCCACCACCGGCAGTCGCTACCCGCGCCGGCTACCCGGGTCCCGGCGCAGGATCAGCGGGCCCACCGGCGCCAGCGTGATTCCTGCCTTGGGTGCGGGGTCGGCGCTCACCACACTGAGCCGGCTGCCGGCGAACGCCGCGAGCACGGTTTCGAGCACCAACCGCGCGTAGGCACTGCCCAGACAGGTCCGCTCGCCGGCCGCGAACGGCAGGAAACCCCAGGCCGCCAGCGGCTCAGCGAAGCGCCGCGGCCGGAACTCGTGCGGTCGCGGCCACAGCTGCCGGTCGCGATGGGTCAGGTAAGGGCTGTAGAGCACCAGCGTGCCGCGCGGAATCGCGATGTCGCCGAAGCCGGTGTCCCGGGCCGCTCGGCGGCTGCCGAGCCAGCCGGCCGGGTACAGCCGCAGCACCTCGTTGACCACGTTCGGGCGCTGGTCGGCGTCGGCCAGGGCCGGCTGTGCAGCCAGGTGGTAGAGCAGCCACGCCATGGTGTGCGCCGTGGTGTCGTAGCCGGCGCTGACGGCGACCCGTACCTCGTCCAGGCCGCCGGGCAGGTTCCGGAAGGCAGCCGCCAGGCAGTCCTCCGGCGCGGCGGGCAGCGCCCTGGCCAGCGCTCGATCCATCCGCCGGAACAGCACCGGCCGGCGCAGCAGCGGGACCGGCAGCGCCCGGTCCAGGGGCCGCAGGAAGGCAGCCAGCATCGGTGCCGGCAACGTGTCGCCGAAGAAGGTGGCGGACAGGATCTGCTGGGTCACCGAGGCCGACCAGCTCACCGCATCGAACGCGCCGTCGGGCAGCGCCCGGTCGACGATCTCGACGATGCGTGGCTGCAGGGCCGCGATCGGCCGCCGGGCGAAGGACGGATTCAGCTGGGCCCGGCGTTGCCGGTGTTCCGGCGCGTCGGTCTGGACGATTCCGGCTGCCAGGTGGGGCGAGAGCCCGCTCATGCTGCCCCGGCTGCGGAACAGGTCGAGGTCGCCGAGGACGAACCGGTTCCAGCCCGGTGAGTAGCCGACGATGGTGCGCCGCCACAGTCGCAATCCGAACACCGGACCCAGGCCGGCCCCCTCCTCCAGCAGCGGCAACGGTTGCCGTCCCCACCGGCCCAGGTGCCCGATCGCCGGTTGGGCGCGGGGCATCGGTGGTTTCGCCGGCGGTGTCCTCATGAGTAGCTGCGGCCCTTCCATACCTGCTGGCGCCGGCTCGCCTGGAGGGCCACCGGCACGAACGCGACCGGGCAGAGCGGGGTGAGGATCGCCTGCCAGGCAGCCCTGGGATGGCACTTCAGCCCGACCAGCAACCGTTCGAGCAGCCCGAGCCCGAGCGGCAGCAGCCAGCGCCGCTGCCTGGTAGCGGCGGCCAGCGGCAGGGTGTAGACCACCAGGTGCCAGCCGGTGGCAGCCGCCAGCCGCCAGCGGGAGCCGCCGGCCACCGCGAGCAACCCCCGGCCCAGCCCTGCAACGGCGGCGCGGTACCCGGCATACATCCGGGTCTGCACCAGCTCCCCGCCCAGCGCCAGCCCGAGCTTGAGGCCGCCCCGCCGGGCCTTCCTGGCCAGCGCCACGTCCTCGACGATGTCGCCGCGCACCGAGGAGAACCCGGCCAGCGCGGTGCAGGCAGCGCGTCGCATCGCCAGCAGCGACCCGTTCGCGGTAGCCGCTGACGGCACGTCCGCCGACAGCAGGCCGAACGGCAGGAAGCACAGCAGCACGTCGTCGATCAGCGGCGTCAGCAACGCCTCACCCAGGCCGGCGGTGAGCTGGCGCGGGAACACCGAGAAGACGTCGGCACGCTGGTCGGCCAGCTCGCGCACCACCGCCTCGATCGCACCCGGCGCCAGCAGCACGTCGGCGTCGCAGAAGACCAGCAGCTCGCCGCGCGCCTGCCCGGCAAGCTGCTGGCAGGCCCAGTTCTTGCCGACCCAACCCGGTGGGGCCGTGGTGCCCCGCACCAGGCGGGCATGGGGCGTGCCGCCCAGCAACGCTTCGGCCAGCTCGGCCGAACCGTCCTCGGACTCGTCGTCCAGCACGATCAGCTCCGCCACCCCGGACTGGGCGAGGACGGCCGGCAGGAACCGGGCCAGGGTGGCGGCCTCGTTGCGCACCGGGATCAGCACCGACACGCTTGCCGCGGGTTCCTGCCGGCCCAGCCGGCCCTGCCGGCCCTGCCGGCTCAGCGGGCTCAGCGGGCTCAGCGGGCTCAGCGGGCGACGCCTACGGCCCAGCACCGGGAACGACGCCAGGTTGACCGCCAGCGTCGCCAGCTTGACCAGCAGAAAGCCGGTGACGGCGCGCCGCAGCACGGTCATCGCCGGCCGATGGCGGCAGACCAGCGGTCGATGCGTTCGTCCCAGCTGCGCCGGCCCTCGACCACTTGGACAAATCCCGGCAGTGGCTGGCGCGGGTCCGCCCCGGCCAACGAGGCGTCCAGATCGGCCAGCCGCTCGGCCAGTTCGATCGGCAACCGGTCCGGCGGGCAGGCCGGGCCGATGTCGATCAGCGCCTCGGCGTACTGGTGGCCGCGAGCTGCCACCCGGACCGCGACCGGCAGCAACGGAGCCGGCGCCCGGCGCGCCAGCCAGGCCGCGCCGGGCGCCAGCTCGCCGAGCCGGCCGGCCGGCCGGAGCTCGGCTTCGGGATAGATCACCAGGACCCGGCCCTGCCGCAGACTCTGCAATGCCTCGCGGGGGCGCCCGGTCGAGATCACCCCGAGAGTGGCGAAGAACCGGTACTCGGACAGGTTGGCACCGTCCATCAGCAACGCGGCGGGCCGGTGTTGCCGGCGCAGCACGGCCGCGGCCAGGAAGCCGTCCCACCAGCTGTGGTGATTCGCCGCCCAGACGCAGCCGCCCGGTGGCAGTTCACCGCGGAGCCAGACCCCGCGCAGCCCGCGCCGGACCAGCTGCTCGAACCCGGTACCCAGCGCGCGGGCCGGCAGCGGCGAGCGCTGTCGGGCCGCACTGCCATTCCTGGCCATCGCTCCCCCGGACGGGACGGTCGCATCGATCAGTTGCACAGGTTATGTCTAGCATCGACCCAACCGTAGAGTGACTCTAACATTGGTCGCGCCGGCTCCCGTGCTGACGGCAGAGCGGATGGCCACGTCCCGACCGCCATACCGAAGCCCGAAGGAGCGCCGTGCCCCGACGTCCGCGCACGGTGCCCGGCCCCACCGACAACGTGGTGATCGTCGGCGCCGGGTTGGGTGGCCTGTCGGCCGCGTTGCGGCTGGCCGGCGCCGGGCGCCGGGTCACCGTCCTCGAACAGGCCGGCGAGCCCGGCGGTCGCGCCGGGGTGCTGCACCGCGACGGCTACCAGTTCGACACCGGTCCAACCGTGCTCACCATGCCGGAGCTGATCGAGGACGCCCTGGCCTGCGTCGGCGAGCGGCTCGCCGACCGCCTGGAACTGCTGCCGCTGGGCCCGGCCTACCGGGCAAGCTTCGCCGACGGCTCCCGGATCGACGTGCACACCGATCCGGACCGGATGGCAGCCGAGATCGCCGAGGTCGCATCCGAGCGGGACGCGGCGGGCTACCGCGATCTGGTCGGCTTCCTGCGCACTCTGTACCGGCTCGAGCGGGACAGCTTCATCGACCGCAACCTGGACTCGCCGCTGCAACTGGTGGGCAGCGCCGGCATTCGGCTGCTGGCCCTCGGCGGTTTGCGCCGGCTGGCTCCCAAGATCGGGCAGTACCTGCAGGACGACCGGCTGCGGCGGATCTTCTCCTTCCAGGCGATGTATGCCGGGCTGGCGCCGCAGGACGCGCTGGCGATCTATGCGGTGATCTCCTACATGGACACCGTCGCCGGCGTCTACTTCCCCCGGGGAGGCATGCATGCCGTGGCGCGGGCGCTGGCCGATGCCGCCGCCGATCACGGGGTCACCTTTCGCTATCGGACGAAAGCGGATCGCATCGAGGTCTCCGGCGGCCGGGCACGAGCGGTGCACACCAGCGACGGGGACCGGATCAGCGCGGACGCCGTGGTAGTCAATGCCGATCTGCCGACGGCCTACGAGCGGCTGCTGCCCGCCGAGTTCCGCCCGCGCCGGTTGGCGCGGTTGCGGTACTCGCCGTCATGCGTGCTGGTGCACGCCGGATCGGCGGCCGGCTATCCCGATCTGGCCCATCACTCGATCTTCTTCGGCTCCGCCTGGCGCAGCACGTTCACCGAGATCATCGACGACGGCCGGCTGATGAGCGACCCGTCGTTCCTGGTCAGTAACCCCAGCCAGACCGATCCCTCGCTCGCACCGCCGGGCCGGGCCACCTACTACGTCCTCTTCCCCACGCCGAACACCCGGGCGGGCATCGACTGGCCGGCCATCGGACCGCGCTATCGCGACGAGATCATGGCGACCCTGGACCGGCGCGGGCTGCCCGGCTTCGAGCAGGGCATCGAGGTCGAGGAAATGGTCACCCCGCAGGACTGGCAGGATCAGGGGCTGGCCGCCGGTGCTCCATTCGCGGCCGCGCACACCTTCGGCCAGACCGGGCCGTTCCGGTTCCCGACGCTGGATCGCCGGATCTCCAACCTGGTGTTCTGTGGCTCCAACACCCAACCGGGAGTGGGCGTTCCGATGGTCCTGCTCTCCGGCCGGTTGGCCGCCGCCCGGATCACCGGACAGTAGCGCCATGGCCACCCCGACACCCACGAGCGGTACAGCGGCGAGCAGCCTCGGCCTGCGCGAGCAGCACAAGCGCCGGACCCGCCGGGCGATCACCGCCGCCGCGATGGCGCTGTTCTTCGAACGCGGCTTCGACACCAAGGAGGACCTGTTCTTCGACGAGGTCCATCCGCTGCGCGACGCGCTGGTCGAGGCGGTACGCCGCTGCCCGTCCGGCACCTCGTTGATGCTCGCGCTGCGGGAGCAGGTCCTGTTCCAGCTGACGGCCGGGCGCACCGCGGCCGAGGCCGATGAGGTGACCCGCTTCCACGCCGCCGTGGTCGACAGCCCCGATCTGCAGCGCCGCGAGCAGCACCTCCAACTGCTGCGCAGGCAGGCACTCACCGACGCCCTGGCCGGTGCCCTGGACGCGGACGCACCGTTCCTGACGCCCGAACTGGCGGCTGCCCAGTACCTGGCGGCCGAGGCGGTGATCGGCGCCGAACTGCGCACCCGGCTGCTCGGCGGCCAGCCGCTGCCCGACGCCCTGGCAGACCTGCAGCCGGTGACGGCCGGGGTCTTCA
>JAVEEO010000217.1 GCA_030840415.1 Pseudonocardiales bacterium
CAGCCGGCCGGCGATCCGAACCAGGCCGGATACCACCCGTACCAGCAGGGCTACCCGCCACCGTCGGGGCCCTACGCTCCGGACGTCTACCTCGCCAACCCGTACCTGCCGCCGCCACCCCGCAAGGCCGGACCGGGCAAGAAGATCATCGCGGGGGTGGCCGTGGCCGCGGTGCTGGCCGGTGGCGCGGTCGCCGCCTATGCCTACTCGATGCTGGCCAGCAGCGGCGTCCAGCCGGAGCGGGTGCTGCCCGCCACCACCGTCGCCTTCGCCAAGCTCGACCTTGACCCGGCGGCGGGCCAGAAGATCGCGGCCTACCGGCTGTCGAGCAAGTTTCCCGCGATCTCGCACGGCGCGGGCAATCTCGACCAGGAGAAGCACGCCCTGCTGACGCAATTCCTCGACGAGCAGACGGATCTGAACTACGACACCGATGTCAAGCCGTGGCTCGGGGACCGGGCGGCGATCGCCGCGGTGCCCGATGCCGGCGGCGACAAGGGCTTCGATCCGGTGCTCGCGCTGGCCTACACCGACGAGTCGAAGATGAAGGCGGCGCTGAGCAAGGCAGCTCGTACCGCGACGGATTTCGGCTACGTGACCCTCGACGGCTACGCCCTGATCAGCGACAGCCAGCAGCACGCAGAGGCGGTGCTGGCCGGTACCAAGCGGGCGACGCTGGCCGGCAACGACCATTACAAGTCCGACCTGAAGTCGCTGCACGGCGACCAGCTCGCGGTGGGATGGGCTGACCTGGCCGCTTCGGTGGCAGCGATGCGCAGTGGAATCTCCGCCCGCACCCAGCTCAAGCCGGATGAGCTGGCCCAGCTGGACAAGCTGGCCGCGAAGGGCCGGATCGTGCTCGGAGCCCACGCGAGCTCGGACTACCTCGAGGTCACCGCCCTGTCGCACCAAGCCGCTACCGCCGGGTCTGCCCGGTCGGGCGGCAAGCCGGTGACCGGCACGCTGGCCGGGCTCGGCGCCGACACCAGCGCCGCCCTGGAGATCAGCGGCCTGGGCGATTCGCTCAGCCAGACCTGGGACCAGGCGGCGGCAGCCCTGGGGTTGAACCAGGACTTCCAGGAGATAATCGATGAGACCGGCCTGAAGCTTCCCGACGACCTCAAGGCGCTGTTCGGCACCGACATCACCGTCTCGGTCAAGTTTCCGCACGGCATGACGGCCGATCCGGCCATCGCTGCCCAGGTCAGCACCAGCGGAGCCGACCGCGCGCTGCAACTGCTGGGCTCCCTCGGCGAACCCTTCGGCTTCTCCTCGGAGACCCTGCATCCGCGCCGGACCGCCGACGGCTACCTGATCAGTACCAGCCCCGACTACGACCCGCGGCCGACGGCCGGCACCCCGACGCTCGGGGACGACCCGGCCTTCCAGAAGGCGGTCCCCGACCGGGCCCAGGCCAGCCTGATCGGCTACGTAAACCTCGGCGCCCTCCTCGATTCCGATCCGGAAACCTCCGCCAAGGACAAGGCGGACTGGAAGCACGTCGGTTCGCTCGGGCTGAGCGCGGTAACCACCTCGGACGGCGGCCGGATGACCCTGCGATTCACCACCCGGTAGCGACACTCGACGTTGCCTGCGTTTTCCGGCCCGAAACCCGTTGCTCACCAAGACGAAACCAGCTGGGGTTAGGCTGGCCGCCGGTGGCATCCAGTACCGGGCCCCACCAGTGGCTACCTCCCCTCGCCGGTGACCGATCGCCGAGGCGGGTACCCGATATTCGTCCCTGACACGGGCAGATCGGCGCTGACGATGACTTCCGACAGAATGCCCCCTTCTCGCGGACCGGTCCGCGAGGAGATCCACAACGCCCAGATCAACACCGCTGCGGCCCAGTCGCACCGATGCGGCATGACCCACTTGGCCAGCGGCCGGATCTGCCTGCTACCCGAACGTCATTCCGGATCGTGCGACTTCCGCGAGCGGCAGGGCGAGCTGCGCTCGGACAGCCTCGAGGCCTGAGTCGAAAGTGCCCCCTGACCGGCGCTAAGTTGGGTCGGTGCGCTCGGCGGTGTCGGTCCCCTGCTTCGGCAACGGCATCGACGCTGCGTTGGTGGCCGACTGGGCGGTGGCGGCCGAAGCCGCTGGTTGGGAGGCTTTCTTCCTGTGGGACCACCTGTTCGCCTTCGCCCCGGGGCCGGTCGAGGTGGTCGACCCATGGATCGCGCTGACGGCAGCTGCAGTGGCGACGAGTCGTATCCGGCTGGGCACCATGGTGACGCCACTGCCCCGCCGTCGCCCGCTGGTGGTGGCCCGACAGAGCGTCACGCTCGACCGGCTCAGCCAGGGCCGGCTGGTACTGGGGGTCGGGATCGGCGCCGGCCCGTTCGAATGGGACTACTGCGGCGAGGAACCCGACCCGACGGTCCGCGGGGACATGCTCGACGAGCACCTGGAGTTGCTGGCCCGGCTGTGGACCGGGCAGCCGGTACGCCACGACGGCCGGCACTACCGGATCGGTGGCCCCGACTGGTCGGCGGTCTGCTTCCCGCCGCCGGTGCAGCAACCCCGCATCCCGGTCTGGGTCGGCGGAACCTGGCCCGGCGGCCGGCCGTTGCGCCGGGCCGCCCGCTGGGACGGCATGGCGCCGATGCGGCTGGACGGGCGATGGGAGGTGGCTGACACCGCGGCCGTGGCGTCCCGGATCGCCGGGCTGCGCGGCCCGGACGCGGCGCCGTTCGACCTGGCGGTGCCGGGCGAGACCGACGGCGGCGATCCCACCCGCCTGCAGCGCTACGCCGCGCATCGCGACGCGGGTGCGACCTGGTGGGTGGAGGCGGTGCACCCGTGGCGCTATGGCTGGGTCGAGGGCGGTCGGTGGCCGTTGGCAGCCATGCGCGAGCGTATCGAAGCCGGCCCATGACGCCGCTGGTCCTTCTCAGGGGGCTGCTCGGACGTCGCGCGAATGGGCTGTTCCCGACCGCAGCAGCAGCCCTTCGATTAGGTTGGAGCGGATCAACGATCTGAGGAAGGAACCATGTCTGAATTGCTCCAGCGGGCAGACGCCGCAGTTCCCAGCGCCGAGTCCCGGTCTGATTCCGGCCACCCGGCAGCCCAACCCGGCGATCCCAATGCCTTCGCGGCGGCGTTGACCGAGTTGTCGCTGACGGTGTCGGCCGGCGACGCCGATCCGCTGACGGTGATCACCGCGGGCGCGGTGGACCTCATTCCGGGTACCGAGTTCTCGGCCGTGGTGTTGCCGGCCGGTCCCGGACGGCTGGAGACCCGCGCGACCTGCGGACCCGAGACCGTCGAGGTGATCGGACTGCAGAACCAGGTCGGCGAAGGGCCCTGCCTGGACGCGGTCCGCCAGCTCGAGCCGGTCTGGGCCGCCGACCTGGCGACCGAGACCCGCTGGCCGCTGTTCACCCCGCAGGCCCATCGCCTGGGCGTGGGCAGCATGTACTGCACCCCGCTGGCCGCCGGGGACCGCGTCTACGGCTCGTTGAGCCTGGCTTCCGGCCGACCGGATGCCTTCGACGAGGAGTCCCGGACGCTGGCGGCCATCTTCGCGGCCAACGCCACCCTTGCGCTGGCAGGCCAGGAATGGCGGCACAACCTGACCGTCGCGCTGTCCAGCCGGGACGTGATCGGCCAGGCCAAGGGAATCCTGATGGAGCGCTTCCGGCTGACGCCGGATGCTGCCTTCGCGCTGCTGGTCAAAGCGTCCCAGGCCACGCACACCAAGCTGCGCACGGTCAGCGAGGAGCTGTGCCGCACCGGGGTGCTGCCGATCGGCTGACGGCCTGTCGACCACCCCCCTTGGTGGCGTCTGACGGCGGTGCACGTTAGCGTCTGGCCCAACAGAAGGGACGAAGCCATGAAAACTCTCGTCGTCATCATCGTCATCCTGGTGGTACTGGCCGTGCTCGCGCTGGTGCTAGTGCCCCGGATGCGCGGCCAGGCCACCGAGCGCAAGCGAATCCAGGCCCAGCAGCACCTCGAAGAGGCCAACCAGCGCTCCGCCCGGGCCGAATCGGCGCAGGCCGCGGCCGAGGAGCAGGCCGCCCGGGCCCGCCGGGAGCGGGCCGAGGCCGAACTGCGGGCCACCGACAGCGAGCGCGACGCCCAGGAGCGGCTGGCCGAGGCCGAGCGGGAGCGGGCCGAGGCGCAGCGGCTCCAGGAGCGCGCCAGCTCGCTGGACCCGCACGTGCACGAGCGCTCGGACACCCTCGAGCCGGGCCTGCAGGGCCGCCCGGTCACCGACGACCCGCGCCTGCGGGACACCGACGGCGACGGCAACCCGATCCGCTGATCGACCGCATGGCCCGGCCCGCTGCCGGCGGGCCGGGCATGTGCCGCTGACGGCCGGGGCTAGCCGTGCCGGCCGTCGGCCAACTGGTCCTTGATCAGGCTGGCCACCCGGTCCAGGCCGCGCTCGATCTCCTCGGGCGTCACGGTGCTGCAGCTGAGCCGCAGCGCGTGCACCGGCACACCGGGCTCGTAGAAGTGGTGCATCGACGTCCACAGCACGCCGTAGTCGGCCGCCGAGCGTTCCAGCAGGGCGTCGTCGACAACGAACGGAACGGTAACCACGACGAAGAACCCGCCGATCGGTACGTTCCAGCGCACGCCGAGGTCCGGATCGGGGAACCGGGCGGCCAGGCCGGCCACCATCTGCCGCATGTTGGCGGTGTAGACCGCGCGCTCGCGCTCGTTGGCCCGCAGCAGGCTGCAGTCGTTGTCCAGCAACTTTCCGCCCACGATCGCCTGGGCGATCGGCGAGGTGTTGACCGTCAGCATGCTCTTGAGCTTGGACAGCTGGTCGGCGAGCAGGCTCCGGCCGCCGGTGGGGTCAACCACCGATTGGTCGGCCACCAGGTAGCCCACCCGGACGCCGGGCATCGCCGTCTTGGCGAACGATCCGAGGTAGACCACCGTCCGCTGCTCGTCCAGCGCCTTGAGGGTCGGCTGGCGCTGGGAGTCGGCATGCGGGAACAGCCCGTACGGGTTGTCCTCCAGCAGCAGGATGCCCTCGTCCGCCGCGATCGCGAGCAGCCGCTTGCGGTCCTCGATGTCCATGCTGACCCCGGACGGGTTGGCGAAGTCGGGCATCACGTAGCAGGCACGCGGCCGCAGCCCGGCGGCCCGCGCCCGGTCGAGCTGGTCGCGCAGGTCGTCGAGGTCGACCCCGCCGGCCCCGGCCGCGACCGGCAGCACCGGCAGCTCGACCAGCCGGGCCGCGCCGGTCAGGCCGACGTAGGTCGGGGTCACCGCCAGCAGCACGTCCGACGGTGAGGTGCGCAGCGCTCGCAGGATGAGGAACATCGCCTCCTGGCAGCCGACGGTGACCACGATCGACTCGGGGTCGACGGTGATGCCCTCGTCCCGGGCCAGGTTGGCGGCGATCAGGCCGTGCACTATGCCCTTGGTCCGGCCGTACTGGAACAGCGTGCGGCGCACCTGCTCCTCGGAGTAACCCAGATCGTCTTGCAAATGCTGGCAGAACCGGTCCAGGTAGCGCTGCAGGGAATCGATCTCGAAGAACTGCTCGGCGGGCCGGCCGGCCGCCAGCGACACCGCGTCCGGGTACCGGGAGGAGATCTCGTTGAGGAAGTTCATCGAGTTCAGTGCCGGATCCTCCAGCGCCCCGAACAGTTGTGCGGTGTGCAGCTCGCCGGGCTGCACGCGGTCGGCGGTGGTGCTCATCGGCCACTCCCCTGGTCGGTGCGCAGCTCGCGAACGGCGGCCAGGTCCGGGCACCCGGCCAGCGTCAGCGACTGGCAGAACTCGGTACGCAGCAGTTCCAGTGCCCGGGCCGCTCCGGCGGCACCGTCGAGGGCCAGCGCCCACAGCAGCGGCCGGCCGAGCAGCACTCCGCGGGCTCCGAGCGCCAGGGCACGCAGCACGTCCATGCCCCCGCGGATCCCGCTGTCCAGCAGCACCTCGCACTGCTGGCCCACCTCGGTCACCACGCCGGCCAGCGCGGTGACGCTGGCCGGTGCCCCGTCGAGCTGACGGCCGCCGTGGTTGGACACCACCACCGCGTCGGCGCCGAGATCGACCGCCCGCCGGGCATCGCGTGGATCGAGAATCCCCTTGAGCGCAAGGGGCAAGCTGGTGCGCCCGCGCAACCATTCCAGGTCCGCCCAGCTCAGCGCCGGGCCGAACAGCTCGCTGGTGTGAGCGGCGATCGCGGATTCGCCGGCCCGCGCCCGGTGCGCGCTGCTCGCCGCGCCGTCGGTGAGGTTGGCGGCCAGCACGTCGACGGGTAGCGCGAAGGAGTTGCGGACGTCGCGCAGCCGCCGCCCCATGATCGGCACGTCGAGGGTGACCACCAGTGCCGCACTGCCGGCATCCTCGGCGCGCGCGATCAGCTGCTCCAGCCGGCGCCGTTCGGCCAGCCAGTACAGCTGGAACCAGATGGTGGCCCCGGCCCGCGCCACCTCCTCGACACCGCAACTGCTCAGCGCGCTGAGCATCAGCGGAACCCCGGCCTGAGCGGCCGCCTCGGCCATCGCGACCTCGCCGGCCGGGTGGACCAGGCGCTGGTAGGCCATCGGCGCCACCGCGACCGGCATCGACATCGGCGTGCCGAGCAGGGTGGTCTGAGTCCCTTGCAGGACGCCACCCAGCACCCGCGGGTAGACCGCCACCGCGTCCAGCGCCTGCCGGTTGGCTCGCAGCGTGATCTCGGATCCGCTGCCGCCCTCGATGAAATCCCAGACCTCCGGCGCCAGCACCGACCGGGCACCGGCTGCCAGCTCGTCCAGCGACAGCGTGACATCAGGAGTCACCGGGCTGCCTCTCACGACGCCGTCCCCAGTCGCGTGCGCAGGAAGGCCACGGCCTGGTCCACGGCCCGCCGGCCGCCGTCGAGCGTCGCCGACATCAGGAAGAAGCCGTGCATCATGCCGTCGTAGCGGGTCAACTCGGTGGGCACCCCGGCGGCCTGCAACCGGCGCGCGTACCGCTCGCCCTCGTCGCGCAGCGGGTCGTACTCGGCGGTGATCACCAGTGCGGGAGGCAGGCCGCTGTGGTCGGGGGCCAGCAGCGGCGAGGCCAGCGGGTCGCGGCCGTCCTCGGGCGAGTTCAGGTAGTGACCCCAGTACCAGGCCACCGACCGGCGGTTGAACATGGCCGGGTCGTCGCTGCCGGCCAGCGACGGCGTGCCGGCGGCGTAGCAGGTGTTGGGATACACCAGCAGTTGGGCGGCCAGCGCCGGGCCACCGTGTTGCCTGGCCAGCAGCGTGACGGCCGCGGCAAGGTTGCCGCCGGCGCTGTCGCCGCCGACCGCCAGCCGGCCGGCGTCGATCCCCCACTCCCCGGCGTGCCCGGCGATCCAGCGAACGGCGTCGTAGCAGTCGTACACCGCGACCGGGAACTTGTGCTCCGGCGCCAGCCGGTAACCGGCCGCGATCACGACGCAGCCGGCGGCGTTGGCCAGGGTGCGGCAGATGCCGTCACAGGTCTCGATCTGCCCCAGGGTCCAGCCGCCGCCGAAGAAGTACACCAGCGCCGGCCGCGGCTCCGATCCCCCGGCGGGCGCTGCCGGCCGGTACAGCCGCAGCGGCAGTTCGCCGTCGTCCACCGGCATCGTCAGGTCCAGGACCTCGGCGACCGACTCGGGGACGCCGGCCCCGGCCTGGATCTCGGCCAGGTCGGCGGCCCGGGCCTCGGCAAGCGTCTGTTCGTAGAGCGGGGTCACCCGCTCGGCCAGCCGGCGGGCACGCCAGGCCGCCACCTGCGGGTCCAGCGGCATCGTCACGCCCTCGGGGGCCGAGCGGTCCGCCTCACGCGCGCCACAGGGTCGGGCAGTACGCCGGGTCGGAGTAGTCGGGAAAGCCCTCGGCGGTGCGCCGGACCAGGCTGTCGTGGTTGTAGCCGGCCAGCGTGCCGTCCGACAGCGGGAATTCCTGGAAGGCGTTCGCGCCGTCCTGCAGGTGCAGCGAGATCGCCCGGCGCGGCCGCGCGCTCAGGTTCGGCCCGCTGCCGTGGTAGGTCCGGCAGTGGTGGAAGCTCATGTGTCCCCTGGGGATCACGATCGGAACCTTGACGACCTCGGCGCCGTTGAAGGCGGCGTTCTCGGCCAGCATGACGTCCAGTTGGGCCTTGTCCCGCTCGGCGAAGTGCCGCACCGCGCTGTCATCGGTACCGGTCTCGCGCCACCGGTGGCTGCCGTCGACCATCGTGATGGTGCCCATCTCCACGTCGCAGTCGTGGAACGGGATGAAGGCGGTCAGCATCCGGTTGGACGTGCAGCAGGACCAGTAGTGCTTGTCGAAGTGCCAGGGCACCACGTTGGTCGGCTCGCCGGCGATCGGCGGCTTGTAGATCATGGTGGACTGGAAGATCCGGATCTCCTCGGCCTGGGCCAGCCGGGCCGCAACCGCGCCGAGCAGCGGCTTGCGCAGGATCCGGGCGATCGCGTCGCTCTCGTAGTGCACGTAGTCGTTGTGCCGCTGGACCTGGCCGTGCTCGGGCTGCCAGTAGGCCAGCTTCGCCGGCTGGCTGGGCAACCGGCGGTCGCGGGCGCCGTCGTAGTAGTCATCGCTGGCCGCCACCAGTGCGTCGACCTCGTCGTCGCTGAACAGCTTGCCCGACAGGTACCAGCCGTGTTCGGCGTAGAACCGCACGTCGTCGTCGGAGGGCAGTAACGCCTCTTCGTCGGCGGTGAGGCTGAACTCCGTGCTGAGCGTCATCGTTCCACTTCCATCGGTTCGGGGTCCGGATCGGCGGCCATCGGGGTCGGTGCGTGCACCATCTCACGTTCCTTGGCCTCGTACAGGGCTTTGATGTTGCCGCTGCCGAAGGTTCGGGCACCGCGCCGTTCGATGACCTCGACGAACAGCGTGCGGCGGACGTGGGTGGACTCGGTGAAGATCTGCAGCAGTTGGCCCCAGTGGTCGCGGTCGACCAGGATGCCGTGCCGGGCCAGGTCGGCGACGGGCGCGTCCACCGGGCCGACCCGCGCCTCGAGGCTGCGGTAGTAGGCGTCCGGCGTGGTGAGGAAGCGGACCCCGCGGCCGCTGAGCCGGTCCACGGTGGAGACGATGTCGTCGGTGATCAGCGCGATGTGCTGCACCCCGGCCCCGGCGTGCCACTGCAGGAAGTCGTCGATCTGCCCGGGGCGCCGGGCCGTGTCCGGCTCGATCAGGGTGAAGGTGACCCCGCCGGACGGGCTCTGCACCACCACCGAGTTCATGCCCTGGCCGGCCACGTCGATGTACTCGGTGAAGATCTGGGCGAAGCCGTACACCTCCTGGTAGAAGTCCGCGGTGGCCTGCAGCTTGCCGGCCGGCACACAGATCGCCAGGTGGTCGATCCTCTCGAACATGGCGTGCTCGATCGGCTCGCGCTCGATCATCTCGATCGGGCCCGGCAGGAAGCTGGGACCCTCGCGCTGCACCAGCCGGTGCACCACGTCGCCGAAGCCGCCGACGTCGGCGAAGCTGACGGTCGAAGTGCCGTCGGTGAAGGACCTCGGCGGCGACATCGGCTCCGCGCCGCGACTGACCAGCTCGGCGAAGCAGTCGGCCACGTCGTCGACCCGCATCGCCACCACCGCCACGCCGTCGCCGTGCTGCTGGACGTAGTGACAGGCCGAGTGATCGGCGTACAGGCCGGAGGTCAGCACCAGTTGCACCTCGCCGTGTTCCATCAGCAGCGACCGCTGGCCGAACAGCCCGGTCTCCGGGCCGCCCCGGCCGCCGACCTCCAGGCCGAAGGCCGCGCCGAAGTAGTAGGCCGCCTGCTGGGCGTCGCCGACGAACAGCTCCAGGTGGTCGATTCCGAAGATGTTCATTGGGAGATCCCCTCGGGTCGGTGGTGCGGCTGGACACCGGAGACGGCGACGGCTGCCGGCAGGTCGGTGTCCGGCCCTCTGCGGCGGCCGGACAGCTGGCCTACATTCTGCCCGCCGGTCCCGGCGCTGCAGACACAGGTTCCGATCATGGCATCGCCCCGCTGGCCAGCAGCAGCGCGTGGGCCCGGTCCCGTGACACTGCCGGGGCTGCCGGGTCCGAGGAGACGGCGCCGGAATCGGCCTGCCGGACATCCGCCTGCTCGGGATTGGTCTGCTCGGGATCGGTCTGCTCGGGATCGGCCTGCTCGACCAGGATCAGCAGCACCTCGTCGGCATCGCCGTCGGCCAGCAGCAGTTCCGCTTCGGCCATCCCGTCGGCGAGCGGGTCGAGAACCGGGCTGATGCAGACCACCGGGCCGCCGAGGCCCCAGTGGGCGCTCACCTGCCCGGCCACGCTGTTGGGCGCGGCCTGGAAGAACAGCAGCGGTCCCACCCGCCGCCCGGCCGCCACCCGGTCGCGGACGTGCCCGGCGCTGACCACGTCATTGCCTGCGCTGACCAGCAGGACGGCGGTGCGCTCCCGGCCGGTCGCCGAGGTGGCCGCCGGAGCACCGGCCAGGCAGCCGTCGGCGGCAGCGGCCACCAGCGGGCTGAACGAGGACAGCACGTAGCCCGGCAGGGCCGGTGGCTCCGCCGGCTGCCCGGGCGGCCAGCGGTACTCGCTCAGCACGGTCAGTGCGGGCAGGGTTGTCATCCGGCACGCACCAGCAGCGCGGTGTTCGCGCCACCGAAGGCGGAATTGAGGCTGAGCGCGTACGGGCTGGTCACCGGCCGCGGCGAGTCCACGATCACGTCGAGTGCGCAGCTGTCGTCCGGGCCGAGGTAACCGGCGTTCACCGGCAGCTTGCCGGCCCGAAGCGACAGCACCGTGATCAGCAGTTCCAGCAGGCCGGACGCCTCCAGCCCGTGGCCATGCACCGCCTTGGTCGAACTCACCGGCACCCGGTCGGCGAACTCGCCGAGGGCGCGGTGCAGCGCGCGGGCCTCGGCTGCGTCGGACAGCTGCGTTCCGGTGGCGTTGGCATTGACGTAGCCGATCTGGTGCGCCTGGACACCGGCGCGACCCAGCGCCGCGTCGATCGCCCTGGCCAGACCACGGCCGTCGGGAGCGGGCTGGCACGGGTGGTGGGCATCGCCGGCCCGGCCCCAGCCGACCAGCTCGGCGACCGGTTCGCTCGCGGCGGCGGACTCGAACACCATGGCTGCCACGGCGTCGCCGAGCAGCAGGCCCTGCCGGCCCGCGCTGAACGGGCGGACCGCACCGTCGGTGGCAAGCGCCTGCCCCGCGTCGAACAGCGCGAACTGGTCCGGTTCCACCAGGTATCCGGCGGCCACCACCACCCGGTCGGCACCGCGCCGGATCAGCGCGGCGGCGTCGGCCACCGCAGTGCTGGCCGAAACGCAGGCACCGATGTAGACCCGGCCGGCGCCGGCCAACCCGGCCTGCCGGGCGAGTTCGCGGGCGCAGCTGGACGCGGCGGGAGAGCCGTGCAAGGCGAGCAGCAGCGGGGTGGCCGCCCGCTGGGCCGAGCTCAGCCGGGCCTCGGCGCAGGCCGTCTCGATCACCCCGGCCAGCTCGGCGGTCAGGGTGCCGGCCCCGGCGAGGGTGGCCGCGACACCGACCCGCCGGCCGCTGACATCGAAGCGGTCGACCGGCCCGAACGCCGCGGTCGCCGACAGTGCCGCCGCCAGTTGCGGCTCGGTCCCCCGGCCCAGCGCGCTGACCGCTGCCAGGCCGGTGATCGCGACGGGTGGCAGATCAGCCACGGCTGGCCCGCACCGACTCGCCCAGCAGCTGCACCGCGTCCGACACGGTCCGCAGCCGCGCCAACTCCTCGTCGTCGAGGTCGAGTTCGACGTCGTAGCGCTGCTCGACCTGGTGCACCAGCCAGGCCACCTCCATCGAACTCAGCCGCTCCAGCGTCGAGTCGGGGCCGCGGGTGCCGAGGCCGGCGAGCATGGCCAGCACGTCTTCCCTCTGCAGGGCCGGGGAATCGGGCATCACAGAGTCCTCCCCTCGAGGTCGGCAGCGGCCGACCCCGCCGGCACGGCACCGGCTGTCGGCGGTCCGGCCGCGGCGAGGCGACGATCACCCGACGAGACTGCCCGGCACTGGGTAGGTTCTGCTGCGTGGACACGGTGCACGTCTGGCTGGTGCCGTCCGGGCATCGCTCGCGCGGCCGTGCCCGGCAGCTGCTGGCCGAGGCCGGTGCTCGGGTGCTGGGCACCGAACCGGAGCGGCTGGCGGTCGGCCGCGCCGCCTCCGGCCAGCCCACCGTGCGGGCCGGAGCGGACCGGGCCTGGGTGAGCCTGAGCTACGGCCCCGGCGTGCTGGCGGTGGCCGCCAGCCCGGCCGGCCCGGTCGGCATCGACGTCGAGGGCCCGACCAGGCCCGAGGTGGTCCGGCTGGCCGACCGCTGGTTCGATCCGGCTGAGGCGGCCTGGCTGCGCGACCAGCCGGCGGACGCCCGGCCGGCGGCGTTCCTGCTGCTGTGGACGGCGAAGGAGGCACTCGGCAAGGCGCTGGGCACCGGGTTGCGAGGTGGCGGCCTGCGGCGCCGGGTGCCCCTGCCGCCGGTTACCGACGGCAGCTTCGGGGCGCTGCCGGACGGCCTGTGGCTGGCCCATCCGGCGGTGACTGCGCCGCTGGTGCTGGCGGTCGCCGCCGGCACACCGGTGTCGGCGGTCCTGCTCCACCCGGCCGCCGCCCTGGTCGGCGCCGACGCTGCTCACGGCGCCGCTCCGGACCCGCTCGCCCGCAGCACGGCCCGGTCGCGCACCAGCTTGCCGGTGGTGGTGCGAGGGAATTGATCGAAGCTCCGGTAGACCTGCGGCAGCTTGAACCGGGCCAGCAGGGTGCCCAGCCGGGCCTCGACGTCGGCGAGCTGGGAACCCGGCTCCAGCTGCAGGTAGGCCACGATCGCCTCGTCGAACAGCACCACCGCCGCGACCACGCCGGGCAGCGCGTCCAGGGTGGCCTCCACCTCGGCGAGGTCGACCTGCAGGCCGCCGATGGTCACCTGCGAGTCCAGCCGCCCCAGGATCCGCACCAGCCCGGTGTCGGCGTCCACCGTGCCCGCGTCCCGGGTGCGCAGCCAGCCGTCGGACCACCGCTCGGGCACTGCCTGGCCCAGGTACGGTGACGCCGCCCGCGCGATCTGCAACTCCCCGTCCACGGCGCGGACCGCGATGCCCGGTGCCGGCCGGACCGCCGGCCGGTGGCTGCCGTCCAGGTCGGTGCCGATCACCCCGACCTCGGTCATGCCGTACATGTTGCCCAACGGCACCCCGAACCGGTTCCCGAAGGCGGCCGCGGTCGCTGCCGGCACCAGCTCGCCGCCGGTGATCATCCGGCGCAGCTGGGCAGGCCGCCGGTCCGGGGCCGTGGAGCTGAGCAGGTTGATGTGGAACGGCACGCCCAGCACGGTGGCCGGGCTGGCGGTGGCCTCGATCGCGTCCAGGATGCTGTCACCGGTCAGCCGCTGCGGCGGCACCAACTCGACGCGGGCGTGCAGCCCGTACAGCAGGCCGCCGACCAGGCCCAGCACGTGCACCATCGAGGGCAGCAGGACGATGCGCTCACCCGGCAGCGCCACCCCGTCGATCTGGGTGTAGCGCCGGATCTCGGCGATCAGGTCCGCGGCGGTCCGGCCGATCACCTTCGACGGCCCGGTCGAGCCCGAACTCAGCTGCACGACCGCGTGCTCGCTGCCGGTCGGCTCGTCGCCGTGCCGGGTGATGGTGTCCTCGACGTCGAAGAAGACCCGCAGCCCGCCGGCCACCCGGCGCGGAGCGACGATCACCTGCGGCAGCAGTCGCTGCCGGGCCTGCTCCACCTCGTGGTCGGTGAGCCGGTAGTCGAGCAGGATCGCCTGGGCGCCCAGTTGCCAGACCGCCAGCAGGTTGGCCACGTAGGCCAACGACGGCGGCAGCCGCAACGCCGCGGCCCCGCCCGAGCGCAGGCCCGCGGCGGTCAACCGCTCGCGCCGGTCGGCCACCATCCGGCGCAGCCCGGCGCGATCGACGACCTCGGGCACCCGGAAGCAGACTCCGGAGTCGGGACCGGCGAGCAGCACCTCGTCCACCCAGCCGGCGTCGGTCGCCCACGACGAATCCGCCCGCTGTTCCATGGTCATTGCGATGGCTCCAAAGACTTCAATCGGACGGCGGCGCGCACTGCTGATATTCGAGCAATTCCGGTGGCTCACCAGCCATGGAAGCTGCCCGAACCATACGCCCTTCGAACGTGGCTGTCATTCGTCTGTAGTCACCCGGCGGCCCGGGTTCAGTCACTTTTTTCCAGCCGTGCCGGAGGCCGGGACCGCCGCTGCCCGGCGCGCTGGCCGGTGCCGCCTGCGAGCTCGGACGGGCGGCCTGCAACTAGCCTGGAGTCGCCCGGGCGCGGGTGAACCACCACCGATCGCGCCCGGCCGGACGATGAGGGGCTTCGATGGTGCTGGGGCTGCCCGACGGCGTGCTGGCCTGCCTGTTCGACCTCGACGGCGTGCTGACCGACACCGCGGCGGTGCATGCCGCGGCCTGGAAGCACACCTTCGACGATTTCCTGCGAGAGCGCGACGGCGACGGCTTCGAGCCGTTCGACTCCGAAGCCGACTACGACCGCTACGTCGACGGCAAGCCGCGCGCCGACGGGGTCCGGGACTTCCTGGCCGCCCGCGGGATCGAGCTGCCCGAGGGCGCGCCGGACGATCCCGGCTCGGCGCCGACCGTGCACGGCCTGGGCAACCGCAAGAACGAGGAGTTGAACCGCCGGATCGCCTCCGACGGCGTCCGGGTCTTCGAGGGCTCGCGGCGCTACCTGCGGGCCGCCGAGCAGGCCGGGCTGCGCCGGATCGTGGTGTCCTCCAGCGCCAACACCGAGCTGGTCCTGCGCACCACCGGCCTGGACCGCTACGTCGAGGGCCGGATCGACGGCAACACCCTGGCCGAGCGGCACCTGCCGGGCAAGCCGGCACCCGACTCGTTCCTGGCCGGAGCCGAGCTGGCCGGGGTCACGCCGGCACAGGCGGCCGTCTTCGAGGACGCCCTCGCGGGGGTGGCGGCCGGCCGGGCCGGCTCCTTCGGTTGCGTGGTCGGCGTGGACCGGGTCGGCCAGGCCGACGAGCTGCGCGCGCACGGAGCCGATCTTGTCGTGCGCGACCTGGCCGAGCTGCTGGACGGGCAGCGGTGATCACCGACGCCCGGTTCCCGATCGAGCCGTGGCAGGTGCGCGAGGTCGGCCTGGACTTCGGCATGCTGGCCCAGAGCGAATCGATCTTCGCCCTGTCCAACGGGCACATCGGCCTTCGCGGCAACCTGGACGAGGGCGATCCCAGCGGGCTGCCCGGCACGTACCTCAACTCCTTCTACGAGGCCAGGCCGCTGCCGTACGCCGAAGCGGGCTACGGCTATCCCGAGTCCGGCCAGACGATCGTCAACGTCACCAACGGCAAACTGATCCGGCTGTTGGTCGACGACGAGCCGTTCGACCTGCGCTACGGCACGCTGGCACGCCACGAACGGGTGCTCGACCTGCGCAGCGCCACCCTGCGCCGGACGGTCGAGTGGATCTCGCCGGCCGGCACCACGCTGCGGCTGCACTCCGAGCGGCTGGTCTCCTTCACCCAGCGGGCCATCGTGGCGATCCGGTACCGGGTCGAGGCGGTCGGCGCGCCGGTGCGGGTGGTGGTGCAGTCGGAGCTGGTGGCCAACGAGGAGTTGCCCGCCCAGTCCGGGGACCCCAGGGTGGCCGCGGCGCTGCGCAACCCGCTGGAGGCTCTCGAGCACAGCGCCAGCGGCAACCGCTCCTCGCTGCTGCACGCCACCCGGCGGTCACAGCTGCGGATGGCCTGCGCCGCCGACCACCTGCTGGCCAGCGACGCCGAGCTCGATTCGCACACCTTCGTCCAGCCCGACTGGTCCCGGACGACCGTCGGCGCCCGGCTGCAGCCCGGGCAGGCGCTGACGGTGACCAAGTTCGTGGCCTACGGCTGGTCCAGCCAGCGGACCACCCCCGCGCTGCGCGACCAGGTCGACGCTGCCCTCTCGGCCGCACTGGACACCGGCTGGACCGAACTGCTGGCCGAGCAGCGGGGCTACCTGGACGATTTCTGGAACGGCGCCGACGTCGAGCTCGACGGTGACGACGCGGTGCAGCAGGCGGTCCGGTTCGGCCTGTTCCACGTGCTGCAGGCCGGCGCCCGGGCCGAGCAGCGGGCGATCCCGGCCAAGGGCCTGACCGGACCCGGCTACGACGGGCACGCGTTCTGGGACACCGAGAGTTTCGTGCTGCCGGTGCTGACGGCCACCGCGCCGAAGGCCGCCGCCGACGCGCTGCGCTGGCGGCACTCGACGCTGGACCTGGCCACCGAGCGGGCCCGCACCCTGCAGCTGGCCGGCGCCGCCTTCGCCTGGCGCACCATCCGGGGCCAGGAGACCGGCGGGTACTGGCCGGCCGGTACCGCGGCCTTCCACATCAACGCCGACATCGCGCTGGCCGCGGTCCGGCACGTGCACTGGACCGGCGACGAGGACTTCGAACGCAGCTGCGCGCTGCCGTTGCTGGTGGCCACCGCCCGGCTGTGGCACTCACTGGGCTACGCCGGTGCCGACGGCTGCTTCCACATCGACGGCGTGACCGGTCCGGACGAGTACAGCGCCCTGGGCGACGACAACACCTACACCAACCTGATGGCGGCCCGGAACCTGACCGCGGCCGCCGACACCGCCCGGCGCTGGCCGGTCGAGGCCGCCGCGCTGCGGGTGAGCCCGGCCGAGCTCGAGGCCTGGCAGGCAGCGGCGGCGACCATGGCGCTAGCCTACGACGAGCAGCGCCGGATCCCGGAGCAGGATCGGGGTTATCACCGCCACCAGGTGTGGGACTTCGCCGCCACCGCCGCCTCGACCGGGTACCCGCTGCTGCTGCGGGCGCCGTACTTCCAGATCTACCGCAAGCAGGTGGTCAAGCAGGCCGACCTGGTACTGGCGCTGCACTGGTGCGGGGATTCCTTCAGCCTCGCCGAGAAGACCCGCGCCTTCGACTACTACGAGCAGATCACCGTCCGGGACTCCTCGCTGTCGGCGTGCTCGCAGGCCGTGGTCGCGGCCGAGGTGGGCCACCTGGAACTGGCGCACGCCTACCTCCGCGAGGCGGCGCTGATGGACCTGCGCGATCTGGAGCACAACACCCGCGACGGCGTGCACGTCGCCTCGTTGGCCGGCTCCTGGATAGCGCTGGTCTGCGGCTTCGGCGGCCTGCGCGACCACGGCGGCCGGCTCAGCTTCGCACCGCGGCTGCCCGAGGCCATCTCCCGGCTGTCCTTCGCGGTGCGCTGGCGGGAATTCACGCTGCGGGTGGAGGTCACAGCCGACCGGGTGCGCTACCGCATCGA
>JAVEEO010000254.1 GCA_030840415.1 Pseudonocardiales bacterium
CGCGGCTTCGCTGCCGAGCTGGCCACCTAGGTGAACCTGGAACGCCTCGGCGTCGGCGAACGAGCCGTCCTCGGTCTTGACCTTCTGCACGATCCCCTTGAACCCGATGTCGGCGACCTGGAACCGGGCGCAGGAGTTCGGGCAGCCGTTGACGTTGATCGTGATCGCCGTGTCGAAATCAGGCAGCCGGCGTTCGAGCTCATGCCGAATGGTCTCGGCCCGGCCCTTGGTCTCGACCAGCGCCAGCTTGCAGAACTCGATACCGGTGCAGGCGATCGTGCCGCGGTGGAACTTCGTGGGCCGGGCCGACAATCCCAGCTCCTGCAGCCCGTCCATCGCCTGCTCGGTCGATTCGGCCGGCAGGTCCAGCAGCACCAGGCCCTGCTGGGCGGTGGTGCGGATCCGGCCGCCGCCCAGCGAGTCGGCCAGCTCCGCGATCTTCGTCAAGGTGGTTCCGCTGGTGCGTCCGGAGGCGGTGGTGGCGCCGACGGCGAACCTGCCGTCCTGCTGGGCGATCACGCCGATGTGGTCGCGGTGGGCAGGCGAGGCCTGCGGAGCCGGCCCGTCGGGCAGCTTGCGGTGCAGGTATTCCGCTTGCAGCACCTCGCGAAACTTCTCGGTGCCCCAGTCGGCCAGCAGGAACTTCAGCCGGGCGTGGTTGCGCGAGCGCCGGTAGCCGTAGTCACGGAAGATGCCGGCCACGCCGGCCCACACCTCGGCCACCTCGTCCGGGCGGAGGAAGACCCCCAGCCGCTGGGCGAACATCGGATTGGTCGACAGCCCGCCGCCGACCCACAGGTCGAAGCCCGGCTGGCCGTCGCTGTCGTGCACCCCGACGAAGGCCACGTCGTTGATCTCGTGGTTGACGCAGTGCTGGGCGCAGCCCGAGATCGAGGTCTTGAACTTGCGGGGCAGGTTGGAGAACGCCGGGTCGCCCAGGTAGCGCTCCACCGTCTCGGCCAGCGCCTGGGAGGCGTCGGCGAGCGCGTCGGCGGCGACGCCCTCCAACGGGCAACTGAGCATCACCCGGGGGGTGTCGCCGCAGGCCTCGGTGGTGCTGAGGCCGACCGCTTCCAGCTGCTCCCAGATGGCTGGGACGTCCTCGACCCGGATCCAGTGCAGCTGGATGTTCTGCCGGTCGGTGATGTCGACGAGGTCGCGGCCGTACCGGGTGGCGATGTCGCCGATCACCCGCAGCTGCTGGGAGGTCAGCCGGCCGCCGTCGATCCGGATCCGGAGCATGAAGTACTTGTCTTCGAGCTGCTCCGGTTCGAGGATCGCGGTCCGGCCGCCGGGGATGCCCTGGGCCCGCTGGGTGTAGAGGCCGTACCAGCGGAACCGGCCGCGCAGGTCGCCGGGATCGATGCCATCGAAGCCGGTGTGCTGGTAGATGTCGATGATCCGCTGCTTGACCAGCAGCCCATCATTGTCCCGTTTGCTTCGTTCGTTGGGGTTCAGGGGCTCGCGATAGCCGAGCGCCCACTGACCTTGACCTTTGCTTGCCGCCATGTCCGGCCGCATCCCTTCACGATTCGCCCTGTTGGGCTAGAAATCTGGAGAAGGGAAGATCAACAAGTCCCGCCGGCCACCCGAACCAGGTCGATGTGGCGGCGCGAGGTCAGGAGCAGGTTCCGGCGCACCCGTTCATGGTTACACATCCGCGCGCTCAGGAACAACGCTGCGCTGCTCACCCGGCTGATGCTCCAGCTGGCGGTGTAGCGCAGCACGGTGCCGGGACTACGGCTATCAGGTCCGAGCCGATCTTGCCGCCGACGGCCGAGGTGGGCCGACCGTTGTGCCCTTTCGGCCAATCTGCGATGGCGATGACGCCGACCACCACAGCCGTTGAAGCATTCGGTCTCCGGTCAGATAATCGACCTCACGATCTCGCGTATTTCGGGTAGCCCTTGCTGGCTGAGGTGTTTCGTCTCAGCAAACTTCTCAGCCTCATCCACGGCATGTGATAGCAACATAAGGAGAAACTGCTCCCGATCCTGAACAGGCCCCAGAGGAACCGCGGCCTGGATGATCAAGTGACGGTCTTTTGAGCTGTATCGACCCGTACGAATGCCAGTGAATTCATTAGGTGCTATATCACCGTCCACATGGAACACCACGCTTAACCGTAGCGGGCTTGCCTGTGTCAAATTCAATGCCTCAAGTCTTTGATCGATGGCATTGATGGCATCCTTCCACAGCATATTCCCATGACCAGGATCTCCGAATATCGCGCCGATGGACAGCGCCGGTATGTCATCGGAACTCATCTCATTGCTTCTTCTTTCCTGCCCATGATTCACGGTTGAGAGGCCCTGGATTCCGCTCTACTAGCGACCGCTCACGATCCAACATCTGTGCTCGACTGCCCTTGGCTATTGCAATAACCCGTGCATTACCCAAGCCTTTCAAGTATACGTTAGAATACCGGCTCTTGAGATTACTTGTCACGCCCCATTTCAGTAAATTGCCCTTTGAATCCTCCATTCGATAAAGATAAGTCAAGGCGGTACTGTCTCGGGAATTCCCGTGGACACGAGTCCGCTGGCTCGACCCTACCTGTGGGACTGGTCTGCGAGGAGTGCTCGCCATATCGGCTAGATGCGCTACCTCTTCCACCTGGCCCCTGGCCTCGCCCCATGCCCCATCCGTAACGACCGACAGCACCCCAGTCGCCACTGCGTCGGTAGCGGCGAACCCTAAAGAGTGCGGGTCATAATCACGTTTCCAACCGAACCAGTCGTAGGCGCGGTCATAGGTGCCCAATGTCACCGCGTTAAGTGTCCCCGCGCGGATATTTGCGCGATTGAAGCCATTTCTGCCCAACCATTGGGCGACACTGGATTGCCGGCCGTCCAGGTCGACCTTGGTGAGCGGGCTGGCGTCGGCGTAGTTGTAGGCATTGAGGAAGGTCGGATCCGCCACATCCGGACCCGGCTGGGCTTCAGCCATGGCCGCGGAGCCCGATACGTCATCTGGACCCCGCAGTGCTGCGGTGTCCTTATCCGGCAGCTTGGCGAGGTTGTCGGCTAGGGCTGGGTCGGGGCTTTGCCACACTGCGGTACGCGCGTCGTAGTCGCGGGCGCCGAAGTAGTAGAGCTGGGTCTCCTCATCCAGCTCCTTGCCTGCGAACTCGTAGGCCGTGTTGAAGCCGGGGTTCTGCTGGCTGTTGCTCTTCTCCTCGACCCAGCTCTCACCGGATGGGAAGTACTCCAGGTGCTCGTAGAGCTTCCCGTCGGCGTCGGTGACGTAGTTGGTGCTGGACAGATGGTCGGAGTGGAAGTAGAAGCTGTCCTTCTCGTAGGAGTGGTCCTTCACCAGCTTGGAGGCCACCCGCTGGGTGCCGATGAAGACGTGCTTGGTGCCGATCTGGCCGTTGCTGCGGACAGTGAAGTACTGGTTGACGTAGTCGGTTTCCTCCTTCGGGCTGCGCTTGATCATCCGCTGGCCGGCGTCGTCGTACTTGTAGTCCTGCTCGTTGCCGTTGTCGGAGACGCTCTGGATGCGGTTCTCCTCATCCCAGACGATGGTGCGCCGCTGCCCGTTGCTGTCGTCGGTCCAGCCGTTCTGGTTGCCGTCGAGGTCGTAGCTGTAGGTCTGGGTGCCGATGTGGCTCGGCGCGTGCGGCTGCGCACCGGTGTAGGCGTAGCTGAGCGAGTAGGTCGTCTTGCCCTGGGTGACCGGCGTGCCGGAGCCCTGCACGATGGTGTTCGTCTGGTTCTTGGCCGTGATGTTGTGCAGGTTGTCGTAGTTCAGTGCGTAGGTGTAGCTGTTGGTCTTGTTCGGCGAGAAGCTGTACGAGCCGGCCGCGCTGGTCAACCGGTCCAGGTCGTCGTAGTTGAAGGTCTGCGATGACGGCCCGCCGAGGGTCGGCGAGGCCGGCACCGCGATGCTGTTGGCAGCCGCGGTGACGTTGCCGACGTTGTCGTAGGAGTAGTTGAGATTCTCGAAGTTTCCGAGGTTCTGCTTGTTGGGGCTGAGCAGCGGGCCGGCCACCTGGTTGCTGAGGCGATCCATGGTCGGGTCATAGGTGTAACGGGTTTGGACGCCGTTGCCGTCCTCGGCGAAGGCTTGCTGGCCGAACTTGTCGTACTCCATTCGGTTGACGTAGTGGTAGGTGTCGCTGCCTTTCACCCCGGATGCGGCACGCACCATGCCCCCCGAGTCGTAGGCATAGCTGAGCACCTCGCCGTCCGGGTAGGTCATGTTCTGCATCCGCCCGAACGTGTCGTACAGGTAGGACGTGGTGTAGGTCTTCGGCGAGCTGCCGGTGTACCCGACGACCGTCCGGACCTCCTTGGTGGTCTCACCCAGCTTGCCGTAGTAGCGGTCCTCGGTGCCGGCCTGGTCCACGACATGGGTGATCCGGCCTGCCTGGTTGTTGCTCGCCCCCGGAGCTCCGTAGGTGTAGCTGACGTTGTTGGCCGGGAACCGTGGGTAGCTGATCGTCTTCAGCCGCTCGAAGTCGTAGCCGTAGGTGATCTGCTGACCGGTTGCGGCCAGGTTCGCGGTCTTCTTCGAGTCCGGGTTGGACGCGAGGTCGTAGTGCGTGACGGTCCTGCCGGTGTCGGGGTTGTCCACGACGGTGCGCTGGCCCAAGCCATCAAAAGTCTGCTGGGTGATGTTGTTGCTGTTGTCGGTGACCTTGGTCAGCTGCCCCAACGGGTCGTAGCCGTAGCTGGTCCAGATGGTCTGCTGCGTGCCACCGGCAGGCGTGTGCAGTTCCTTCAGGCTCACCAGTTGTTCGCGGACGTCGCGGTAGTAGAGCTTCTGGTGGTTGTTGGCATCGGTCACCGTCTGCTGGAACTGGGTGATGCCGTAGCGGTCGGCGCCGAAGCCGTAGGCATTGGTGGTCGTGGTGTTGTCGGGGAACGTGGTCTTGGTGACCCGGTCGAGGATGTCGTAGGAAGACTTGGTCGGTGCGACCGTGTCAACGCCGGCGTTGAACGTTCCGGCGGTGCCGAGCGGTTCGGTGATCGGGTAGCGCACCGCGGTTTGCCGGCCGAACGCGTCGTAGCTGACGGCACCGCTCACCGTCATCACGTCCTGCCCGCCGGCGGTGCCGTTGTAGACCGTGGCGTCCTTCTTGGTCTGGATCTGTCGACCCAGACCGTCGATGAAGACCACCGTGTCGATCGTGTCGGTCGGGCTACGGAACTTGTCCAGGTGCCGAGTGATGGCCCACGGCGTGGCAGCCTCAGGG
Source organism: Pseudonocardiales bacterium (assembly GCA_030840415.1). Lineage (GTDB taxonomy): Bacteria > Actinomycetota > Actinomycetes > Mycobacteriales > Jatrophihabitantaceae > Jatrophihabitans_A. The sequence continues at coordinate 5,201 of JAVEEO010000254.1, forward strand.
TGGTACTCGAACCGGATCGTCGGGTTGTTCGGGTCGTCGTACGGACCGGTGACGCTGGTCTGGCGACCGAACTCGTCGTAGCTGAAGCTTTCGACGTTGTTGTTCTCATCCTTCTGGGTCAGCACGGTGCCGAATTTAAGTTCATGTGTCGAGGACGATGTCAACCCGTAGCTGTCGCTGATCTGCTCGACGTAGGTCTGCACCACCGAGTCGTAACCATAGGTCACGGTGTACTGCTGACCGTTGTTGTTCGGTGGGTTGGTCACCGTGTGGATGTTTCCGTCGGCGTTGTAGCTGAAGTCGGTGACCGCGATCCTGCCGTCCTCCAGGTACTGGCGTACCTGGTTGACATCGCCGATGGCACAGCTCACGTCCGACTCGCGCCGGCGCAGCTCGGCGCCACCGCCGGTGACGACGATGGAGTTCGCCGTCCGCAGATGGGTCGTCGGGCAGGAGGTGTAACCGGCACGCGCCACGGCATCGTCAGCTGAGCCGACGTCACCGGCACCGGTCTCACCGAGGTCGGTGTAGACGTCGATGTCGCCGTAGCTGTCGTAGTGGTTGGTGGTCGCCGTGCTCTTGACCGCTGTCGAGCCGCCCTCGTTGAACCGCTCGTCGGTGCGGGTCAGCATCGGGAAGATGGTCGCGCTGGTGCTGGTGCCGTCGGCCGGCTCAGTGCCGCTCGGGACGTCGCGGAGCACATAGGTGTTCTGGGTGTCGGCGAACAGCCCACCGCCGGCGTCGTAGGTACGCTCCCGCAGCGACAGGCCGTGGGTGTAGTAGCTGTCGGTCGCGAAGTCGTGGACCACCTTGCGGTACACGGCATTGCTGTTGGCGGTGTCGAGATGCTGCTGGGTGACCTGGCTGTATCCGTAGAACTCCCGCTCCAACCGGCTGTAGACGCCGCCGGTGTAGGTATACGTCGTCGCCTGGGTGTCCACCCCGTCACCGGCGTGACCGTCGTTGACGGTCACCGTGGACAGCACCCAGCGGGAGGTGGGGTTGGCGGTGGTGTTGCCGTCCCGGGTGTAGTCCATGGTGAACGACGCGCCCAACGGGCGGGACACCGACTTGAGCAGGTTGGTGCGCCCGGTGCGGTTGTGGGCAACCTTGAGGGTGCCGTCATCGGAGCTGGTCAGGTGGTCGGCGTAACCGTCGCCGTCGATGTCGCGCAGGCTGGCCTCGTCCCGCGACATCGACTGCGAGGAGTCGGCACCGGGGTTGAGGATCACGAAGCAACCGGTGGGGCAGAGCGGGCCGATGCCGATGGTGAAGTAGGCGCCGGCGCCGTAGCCGGTGTTGCCGCTGCACAGCCGCGCGTGGTCCCAGTCGATGTTGGCCAGCCCCACGCTGGTGTCGTCGGAGCAGGCGCCGTCGATCGCGCCGTTCCAGGCGACCGGGGCAGTGAAGCCGTCGCCGGTGTTCAATGCCACCTGCATCCCGCTGCTGCCGCCGGGAAGCACCCGGTCCGTAAGCCCGTCGCCGTTGACGTCTTCCAGGGTGTCGCTGGTCTGCGACTTGTCCTTGGTCAGCGACAGGCCGCCACCGAATTCGTAGATGCCGTCGTTGAAGCCGATGGTCGGGCCGACCGAGCCGTTCTCGCTGGCTCCGTTGTTGGTCGTCGCGTTGCCCCACGGCTCGGCCGCCGCGAAACCGTAGCCGAGGTTGAGCGCCACCATCAAGGTGGAGCCGTTCCGGCTGACCACATCGGGCAGCCCGTCACCGTTGATGTCGATCAGGTCGTGGTTGGGCTTGGAGGACCCTTTGCCCAGCGATGCCGACAGGCCCAGCTCCACCATCTGGCTGCCGGTTTTGTTGCTCCGTGCCGGCGCCTGGTCGGCGGTGTCCACCTCGCCGCGGCCGTTGGCCGCGAAGTGCGCCGGGCTGCCGCCCACATCGATGTTGGTCGCCGAGGCGTCACTGTCCCGCGGAGCACCCAAGCCGGACACTGGCTTGCTGGTGGCGTCCAGGCCACCGGTGACGGTGGTGTACTGCACCTTGCCATTGCTCACGATGTCGGGGAACCGGTCACCGTTGAGGTCCAGGAAGTCCACGTCGCTGGCGGTGCTGCCGGTCGAGGTCGACCCTGACAGGTAGGACACCCCGGCGCCGACTGCGTCCTGGTTGGTGTGGCTGAGCCGGGATACCCCACGGGCACCGGCAAAATCGCTCGCCGTGGGCACGCCGATGCTGTCCAGGCCCTCGCGTGAGCTGCTCATCGTGGACGCCTCGACCCAGGCCGAGTCGTCCGCGCCGCGCCAGGCCTTGTCGTCCGGGTAGGGCAGGAACGGGTATGCCTTGGCGGTACGCGGATCGTAGGTCGAGTTCGAGCTGAAGGTCTGGTTCAGGTCGGTCTCGACGACGGGCTGGCCGGCGCGCGCCCCGGCACCGTTGTAACCGACGTTCGTCCAACCCCGGTACGGCGCCGCGAGCGTGTTCTGATCGGCCGGGCCGTACAGCGCATTGGGGACGGTGATTACCGTTCCGGTCGCTCGGGTGACCGTCACCTTGGTGGAGGTGATCTTGGACATCAGCGCGGCGTCGGTGACGGAGAAGTCGAAGTACAGCAGGTCGCCGGCGGTGGCGAAGATGGAGAACGAGCAGGTCCCGGGGGTGCCATTGGAGATGCTGACGGTGCACCGGGCCGCGACGTTCTTGTTGCGCTTGATGGTGAAGGTGACCTTGCCGGTGGTGCCGGCCGCCACGGTGAGGCTGGGGTTGACCTTGTCGCTCTCGGTGGCCGGAGCCGTCCAGGGCTTCTGCGGCGCGGTGAGGTTGGCGGCGTAGCTGTCGATGCCGTACGGCGGATGCAGCTGGATCAGCGGTTTGCCGGAGCTGTCGGTGACCGAGCTGACGTCCGGCGAGCTGAGGTAGTACAGGCTGGGCGACCAGCTCAACTTGCTCAGGTCGACCGGCGTGCTGGACGTGATGCTCAGCGCGATGGTGTCCTGCTTGGCGACGGTGATGTCCGCCTGGGTGGTGGTGTCTCCGGTGCTGGCGGCGGTGATGGCCCAACTGGCGGCCACCGTGCCGTTCTTGGTCACCTGCACGGTCAGGCTGTCACTGGTGGCGGCGCTCTTGTGCAGCACGCCGGCCAGCCGCACCATGCCGTTGAACGGTGCCTGCACGTAGCTGCCGCTCCGCCCTGCCATGGTGAAGTCTTGGGAGGCCTGGTAGCGGTAGGCATCCAGCCCGTTGGCATCGGGCGAGGGGGCCAACGCCGTGCCCGTCGAACTGACGTACTGGATGACCGGATCCCAGGAGACCTGGTCGTAGGCGCCGTCCGACTGGGAGCCGACCCGGAAGTACAGCCGGTCACCCTTGGCGACCGTGATCGCTGTCACCCCGGTCGGCGTCTTGGCGGCGTAGTCGGTGGCGCCGATCGAGGTCGCCCAGAGTTCGGCGGTGTTCTTCTGGATGGCCACCCGGACGCCGTCGGCGCCGGTGTAGGCGCCCCGCGCCGCACTGGTGTCCTGGACGAGCGCGACGTTTCCGGTGACCTTCACGGTGCCCGCGAAGGGCGCCGTCCAGCGGCGCAGCACGTCGACCGGCGGGTTGTTGCTGTCCTGCTGGGCCTTGACCGCGGAGTAGTCCTGCACCAGCCCGCTGGGATCCAGTGCTCCAGAGCCGATCGGCACCGGGGTGTCGCTGCTGTTCGCGGTGAAGGTAGGCACCCCGTTCGCGTCGAGGTGGTTGAACAGCACGGTGCCGTTGGTGACCAGGTCGGTCAGGCCGTCGCCGTTGACGTCGTTGAAGTAGGTGGTGTCCTGGGTGAAGGTGTCGCTGTGGTTGGAGAAGGCGTTGACGGTGGTGTAGACCTCCGGCCCGTAGGAGGTCATGTCGGCCTTCTCCTTGGCGATGCCCGGCAGGGTCGGGGTCGCGACAGGTGAACCGAAGTCGGTGGAGCCGTCCGGGCCGGAGGTGTTGAACCGGACGGAGAATCCGTTGCCGGACTTGAAGACCTTGTCCGGCAGGTCGTCGCCGTTGAGGTCGACCAGGGCGAGTTGGCCGTCGGTGCTGGTGTGGGTGAAGCCCACCTTGCCGCCGGCGCTGCCGTACTTGAGCGGCTTGGTCGGGTTGAACCCGGCATAAAGGTGGCCACCCGTGCTGGTGGACAGTGACCCGGACAGTGCGCTGGCTTTGCCGTGGCCGAGCAGTCCGGCATCGACGCCGTCGGCGCCGACCGTCCAGTTCACTGCGGGCGCAAAGGCGTTGTAGTTACCGGCAGAGTCGCGGATGTCGTCGTAGTAGCTGAAGGTATGGGTGCCGAGCGCGGTGCCGTTCGCGCCGCGTTGGGTGACCGAGGACAGCAGCTTCTTGCCGAACGCGCCGGTGCTGTAGGCCAGGTCATAGCTGCGCACGGTATTGCCTTGGAAGGCAACCTGAATCTTGGACAGCAGCTCGGCGGTCACCATCTTGAACCCGCCGCGGGCGTCGATCATTACGTCCGCGCGGCGGGTGTAGCCGGACTGCTCGCTGTCGCGGTAGAACGTCACCGTGTACGGGCCGGCGGTGCTGCCTGAGCGGGTGTAGTCGATGGTCCGCAGGTACAGCTGCCGGCCCGGCACGGTGCCGCCGGCCACGCCGGCGTCGGACACGGTCTGGTAGTCGTAGTGCACGGCGTTGCCGTTCAGGTCCCGGCTCTCGCGCAGCGCCCAGCGGAAGATGTTGCCGGCGTCGTCGGCCAGTCGGGCCGCGGCCACCGCGTCGTTCTCCGGGTCACCGCCGTAGAAGGACCTGGTGCCGTCCTTGTCGGTGACTTCCCACCAGTAGGTGGCCGGCGTCGAACCGTGCCGCACGATCGTGTTGAAACCGCCCTCGACCCTGGTGTGGAAGATCTTGTCGGGGCCGGACCGCTGAGCGGTGACATCGGCAAGTGGCGTCAACTGCTGATCGCCGACCAGGTAGGTCTCGGTCTCATGCCCCGCGTCGTAGCGCGGCACGCCCCACCGGGTGTCGATCCCGATGCTGGGCACCGACAGATCCCAGCCCACGCCGAGCCAGCCGTTGCCGGCGGCTGAGGAGTAGCCGAGCTGCAGCGACGGCGCCATGTCCTGCCGGCCCTTGGGCAGGTCGATCGGGTAGGAGAGCTTCGCGTCCCCGGAGCTGTTGCCCTGCGGCGGGTCGACCAGGTCGACCCCGGCCGACGGGTCGGCGCCCTTGAGGTCCTTGAGGCTGGTCGGGTTGAAGGACACGTTCTCCGGGTGGTCGGGCACCGTGACGGTGGCCGCGATGAAGTTCGAGAAATGGGTGGACAGGCTCTCCACCTGATCGGTCGTCTGGTTCAGCGTGTCCCGCTGCAACGGCACCCACTGGCCCTGGGTGGTGTCGTCGGAGTAGTAGATCTGTACGTCCTGCTCGGTCAATCCGGCCGGGATCAGCGAGGCGTCGTAGGGCACCGTGATGTGCAGGTTGTCGCTGAAGGTCATGTGCGGGGTGAACTGGTAGCCGTCCCGCGGACCGTCGGTCACATTGGTCATGCCCTGATCCAGCGTCGGCAAGTCCGAGGCGCACACCGACTGCGCGTCGATGGTGGTCGGGGAGGTCACCGCCGCCGGCGGCACCTCCACCGTCGCCGCGTCCTGCTGGATCACCGTCGTCACACCCGGATCCGCCGTGGTCGAACTCGGCGGCGGCAGCGAGCTGTCCGTGCAGGCTGGATCCACCGCCACCGCTGCTGGAAGGCGACCGGACAGCACCGGCGGCACCCCGGTCACCATGGCGATCAGCAGTGCCAGGACCGTGATGATCCGAAGCCACCGCGAGCGGAGGAAAGCGGGGAGGAGACTCG
>JAVEEO010000292.1 GCA_030840415.1 Pseudonocardiales bacterium
GACGCCTGGGTACAGGCCGAGGGAGAGGCCGAGGTGCTGGACCTGCCGGATTCGGTGGAACCGCTGGTGGACTACTTCCGCGCGATCTCGGGCGAGCATCCGGACTGGGCCGAGTACCGGCAGGCGATGGTCGACCAGGGCAAGTCGCTGATCCGGATCACGTTGACCCGCTGGGGCCCGATCGCCACCGGCGGTTTTCCGGCCCGGTTGGCCGACTGAGCCCATAGCCGAAATGACTAGAAGCGACTATCTATCACAGATCACTGGAGCTGGTTGAGGCTGCGCGCGCCCCATGGGGCGGCTAGGCCAGTTGCCAGTCGACCGGCTTGCCGCCGTGCTCGCTCAGCAGGGCATTGGCCCGGCTGAACGGTCGGGAGCCGAAGAAGCCGCCGCTGGCCGACAGCGGGCTCGGGTGCACCGACTTCAGGCAGAAGGCGTCGTCCAGCAGCGGCTCCAGCGACTGAGCCTGCCGGCCCCACAGGATGGCCACCAGCGGCTGGTCCCGGGCGGCCAGCGCGCGGACCGCCTGGTCGGTCACCCGCTCCCAGCCCTTGCCGGCGTGCGAACCGGACTTTCCCGGCTGCACGGTCAACACCCTGTTGAGCAGCAGCACACCCTGCCTGGTCCAGGGCGTCAGGTCGCCGTTGGACGGGATCGGCACGCCGAGATCGTCGTGCAGCTCCCGGTAGATGTTCTGCAGCGAGCGGGGCACCGGCTGGACGTCGGGTGCCACCGAGAACGACAGCCCGACCGGGTGGCCCGGCGTCGGGTACGGGTCCTGGCCGACGATCAGCACCCGCACCTCGTCGAAGGGCTGACTGAAGGCTCGCAGCACGTTCGCCCCGGCCGGCAGGTAGGACCGGCCGGCGGCCAACTCGGCCCGCAGGAACTCCCCCATCGCCCGCACCTCGCCGGCCACCGGCTGCAGGGCCCGGGCCCAGCCGGCCTCGACGATCTCCTCCAGGGGACGCACAGTCATGCCAGACACCGTAGCGGCAGTGACCGGGCCGGCTGTCGGCCGGCGGCACTACGCTGAAGGCGTCATGGGCAACTACACGATCACCACGCTCGGTGCCGCCACCGAGCTGCTCGATCTGCCCTTCGACAAGCCGCTGGAGGAGTGGACCGATCCCCGGCTGGTGCAGGTTCCGCGCGGCATCTCACGGCACGTGGTGCGCTTCATCCGGGCCCACAACCAGATCTTCGCGATCAAGGAGGCCACCGAGCGTTACGTCACCCGCGAGCACCACCTGCTGCGCGAACTGGCCGAGGCGTCGGTGCCGGTGGTCGAGGCGTTCGGCACGGTGCTGGACCGCAGCGACCACGACGGCCACCACCTCGACGGCCTGCTGATCACCAAGCACCTGCCGTACTCGCTGCCCTACCGGTCGCTGTTCACCGAGCGCTCGCTGCCCGATCTGCGCTCCCGGCTGCTGGACGCGCTGGCCCAGCTGTTCGTCCGGCTGCACCTGACCGGGTTCTTCTGGGGCGACTGCTCGCTGTCCAACACGCTGTTCCGGCGCGATGCCGGTGCGCTGGCCGCCTACCTGGTGGACGCCGAGACCGGCGAGATGCACCGGCAGCTCTCCCGTGGCCAGCGGCTGCACGACCTGTCGATCGCCACCGAGAACATCGCCGGGGAGCTGATGGACCTGCAGGCCGGCGGCTACCTGTCCCCCGACGAGGACCCGGTCGAGACGGCCATCGGCCTGCAGCCGCGCTATGACCAGCTGTGGGCCGAGCTGACCGACGACGAGGTCTATCCGTCGGCGGAGAGCTACCGGATCGAGGAGCGGGTCCGGCGGCTGAACTCGCTCGGCTTCGACGTCTCCGAGATCGGCATCCGCACCGAGGACGCCGGCCGCAAGCTACGGTTCGAGACCCACATCGTCGAGCCCGGCCACCACCAGCGCCGGGTGTACGCGCTGACCGGGCTGCGGGTGCAGGAGAACCAGGCGCGGCAGATCCTGTCGGACCTGGCCCGGTTTCGGGCAAAATGGATCGAGGGTGTCGGCCACGACATCCCCGAGGACCTGGCGGCGCGGCGATGGCTGGACGAGAAGTTCTACGGAGTGCTGTCGATGGTGCCGCCCGAACTGCGCACCAAGCTGCCGGACGCGGAACTGTTCTACGAGATCGCCGAGCACCGGTGGTTGATGTCGGAGCGGCTGGGCCGGGACGTGGGCCGGCAGGCCGCGGTCCAGGACTACGTGGAGACGGTGCTGAAGACGGTTCCGGACGCCAAGGTCCGGGTGCTGACCGATCCCATTACTGAGGAGCTTCCGGTGATCAGAGAATGACCGATCCTGCAACCGCGTACACGGGTGAGGTCAAGGTCGGCGGACCGATCGACGTCCGCGAGCTGACCGGGCTGAGCATCGCCAAGGTCGCGGTCGGGCCGGGGTCCAACAATGCCTACCTGCTGCGGTGCCGGGCCACCGGCCAGGCGTTGCTGATCGACGCCGCCAACGAACCGGACCGGCTGCTGGAACTGGTCCATCTGGGCGGCCCGGTGGCCGAGGCGGTGCTGACCACCCACCGGCACCCCGACCACTGGCAGGCGCTGGCCGCGGTGGTGGCCCGGACCGGGGCGCGCACCTTCGCCGGCGTCGACGACGCCGACGGCATCCCGGTGCCGACCGATCGGCGCCTCGAGCACGGCGACTGCGTGCACGTCGGCAACGCCGAACTCTCGGTGATCACCTTGCGCGGCCACACCCCCGGTTCGGTGGCGCTGCACTACCGCGACCCGGACGGCTCGTCCCACCTGTTCACCGGCGACTCGCTGTTT
>JAVEEO010000380.1 GCA_030840415.1 Pseudonocardiales bacterium
TGGTACAACGGCGGCGGCAGCCTGGTGGCGGGCAAGACCGGTACCAACAACAGCAGCAAGTTCGACCCGGTGACCAGGAAGTTCGTCGACGACGAGGGCAACTCGGCGCTGTGGTTCGTCGGGATCACCCCGAACCTGGTGTCAGCGGCGGCCCTGGTCAATCCGGAGCGCCCGACCCAGCGGATCGCCGGGGTGCCGGGTGTCACCGAGTTCAACGACGGCACCGACACCTTCGGTGCCACGGCGTCGAAGTTCTGGCTGCAGGCCTACGGCCCGACCCTGAGCACCCAGCAGTGGGACTGGCCGACGGTGGAGTCGACGCCGGGCAACCCGGTGCCGTCGGTGGTCGGGATGAGCCAGGACGAGGCGATCCAGTTCCTGGCCGGCCAGGGCTTCGTCGGCAAGCCGCTGGCGGTGCCGTGCGGCAGCCGTGAGCGGCCGGGCAACGTGGCGTTCTACTCACCGCAGATCGCCGAGCCGGGTGCCACGATCTCGCTGTGCATCTCGACCGGGGTGCCGGCCGAGGTCTACGTCCCGCCGCCGGTGCGGTCCTACCAGCCATACCAGCCGGTGCCGGGGACGTCCTCGGCCGCACCGCCGGCCACCAGCAGCAGCGTGGCAACGCAGCCCGCTCCGACGCCGACCTCGAAGCCGACCTCGAAGCCGACCAAGCCCAACCCCAAGCCCACCAAGCCGCGGTAAGGCGCAGTCACCCGGCTGAGGCCTCCGGTCAACGGCGGCTCTTGCGGCGGGTGGAGGCTCCGGTCAGGAGTTGGGGCCTCGGTCAGGAGCTTAGGGCTCCGGTTAGGAGCTGAGCTGGCGGCGGACCTCGTCCGACAGCCGCTTGCCGTCGGCCCGGCCGGCGACCTTGGGGGCCAGCAGCTTCATCACCTGGCCCATCTGGCGCTGCTCGGTGGCACCGGACTCGCGCACCGCATCGGCCACCAGGGCGGTGAGTTCGGCGTCCTCGAGCTGGTTGGGCAGGTAGCGGTTGAGCACCCCTTGCTCGTCCAACTCGCGGGCGGCCTGCTCGGTGCGGCCGGCGGCGGAGAACGCCTCGGCAGCCTCCCGACGCTTCTTGGCCTCGCGGCCGATCACCTTGAGCACCTCGTCGTCGGTGAGCGCGCGGGCGGTGGAGCCGGCGACCTCCTCGGTGGTGACGGCGGTGAGCAGCATCCGCAGGGTGGCGGTGCTGAGCTCGTCGCGCGCCTTCATGGCCGCGGTGAGGTCGGCGGTCAGCTGTGCCTTGAGCTGGGTCATGGCGTCCAGGCTAGTTGCGTCCCGGTCGCCGGGTAGCGCCACCGTAGGCTGATCGACATGTCTGTCCTGCGCCGCAGCCTGCTGGCCACCGCCGTGGCCGGCGCAGCGACGGCCGGTTACGGCGGGCTGGTCGAACGCAACCTGTTCACGCTGCGCCGGTTCGCTGTGCCGGTGCTCGATCCCGGCAGCCCGGCGCTGCGGGTGCTGCACCTGTCGGACCTGCACCTGACCGCCGCCCAGCGGCGCAAGCAGGAGTGGATCTCCGGGCTGGCCCGGCTGCAGCCGGATTACGTGATCAACACCGGTGACACCAGCTCGGACCCGGACGGCATTCCGGCGATCCTCGACGCGCTCGGCCCGCTGTTCGACTTTCCGGGCGCGTTCGTGCCCGGCAACAACGACTACTACGTGCCGGCGCCGAAGAACCCGGCCCGGTACTTCCTGCCCAACAAGGTCGGCGATCTGCAGGGCCGGCGCCGGATGCCGTGGGACCAACTGGCGGCCGCGATGGCGCTGCGGGGCTGGCGGGACCTGACCCACGTCCGGACCACGGTCGAGATGGCCGGGTTGCCGGTGGCGCTGGCCGGCACCGACGACCCGCACCTGCGGCGGGCCCGGTACGCCAAGATCGCCGGGCCGGCCGATGCCGGCGCCGCGGTCCGGATCGGAGTGATCCACTCCCCCGAGCCGGCGCTGCTCGGGTCGTTTGCCGGCGACGGCTACGACCTGGTGCTGGCCGGGCACACCCACGGCGGCCAGATCCGAGTGCCGTTCGGGCCGGCCATCGTCACCAACTGCGGCATCGACGTGCGGCGGGCCCGCTGGCTGCACCGGTGGGACGACCGGATGTGGTTCAACGTCTGCGCGGGGCTGGGCACCAACCCGTTCATGCCGGTCCGGATCGGCTGTCGGCCGGAGGCGGTGCTGCTGACCCTGCTGCCACGCGATGCGGTGCGCCGCTGAGGTTGGCACCCGATTCGGGATGCCGGAGCGGCTCAGCTATGCTGGAGCGGTTGCAGCCGGGGTGTGGCGCAGCTTGGTAGCGCGCTTCGTTCGGGACGAAGAGGCCGTGGGTTCAAATCCCGCCACCCCGACCAGTTTGACTAAGGGCAGCCGGCGAAGCGCTTGACCATCTTGCTGTCGTCGTTCGAGATCTTGTTGACGAGACGGCGGGTCACGCCGCCTGACAACAACGTCTCAGGTCACGACAGCTAACCGCCGCCTGGCTGTCCAAGCTGCGATCGGCGAAGTCTGTGACGATCAGCGGGCTCGGTGAGGCCGGCCACGCTGCCCAGGTCGAATCCATTGCCCGGTTGCACGCACGTCTGGTGAGTGGCGAACTTCCGAGGACCGAACTGACCTCGAAGACTGGTTCGATGGCGACAGCTACGCCGTCTGCGGCGACGACGCTGTCGATCGACGGCAACAACCCGAACTCCTTCCCGGTTCGGGGTGCGCCGGGTTCCGGCCGGACGTACTGGACGGGCATGACCGAGATAGTCGCGTTCCACCATTGCAACGTCGCCGGCTGCGACCCTGACACCGACCGCTACACCAGCAAGATCACCGTTAACCCTGGTGCGGTTACCTCCAAGGTGAGCGCGACGAACTTGTACTACCCGAGCAGCGGCTCGTTCGGCAACAAGCACTTCGAACTGTGGGCGATCAACCGGGGCAGCATCGTCGGCGATGTCGACACCGGGAACCTGCCGTCATCGAGTATCGACTACGTGCGAAGCAGCCGGGCGCTCAACGGCACAGTGTTAACGGTGGCTGTGACGCTGTGGGTCTACGTCATCCCATACGGCACCTACGTTGCTGACGGTGCCAAGACCGCCGATGCCACCTGCCGTCCGGTCGGTGACAATACGTGCGTGTACTAGCGTGCCCGCAGCGGTCGGCGAAGCCCAGGCACCGGGTTGCTGCTCGTTCTCCCCTAGCTTGTTCTCACCGAGGTTGATGCCAAGGAGCCCTTATGGAGCGCCAGTACCCGCCCTTCGGTCATATCCCTGGCCCTGTGCTCGCCGGCGTGTACGTCGTTCGGCAGACCTCCCAGGTAGCACTGTCACTGACCAACTTCGAAGTGCTCCCCTCTGGGCTGCTCGCGACCCTTCGTACCTCGACCAGCGACCCCAGCCTGTTCGACGTCACGTACTCCTTTGAGGCGATGTCACCAGGCGAGCCGACCCAACTCGACATCTGGGTTGAGACCGACCGAGGCGAACCCAGAGATGAGCCGGGTCGGACTGCCGCCAACCTCGCTAGCGGCAGCCGCGGCCAGGATGACGGCATCAACTCACGGATATACACCCTCTGGTTCCCGGTCGACCTCAGCAAAGCCGACGGAGCGCTGACCATCCGGCTCAGCTGGCCTGACGCCGGCCTCGATCACGAAGAAGTGAGAATCGAGCGGGCTGACGTCCGGGCGGCCCTAGAACTGGCATACGCACCTGGGAGCGGTCAGGGCTCGCGCTGACGGGCGGAAGTTGAACCATAATGCTCAGCAGGTTCTGCTCGATCGAACCTACGGTCGTCGAGGAATTTCATCAGACCCACCGACTCGCGACGTTAACGTCCTAATATCGCTAAGCGCGGAAGCGACTGAGGGACGTCTGTCGGACCTTGCGCAGTCTGCAGGCTATAGCGTGCGAGGGGTCGATTATTGGCAAAAGCGGATGGGTGCTCGGCTTACTAGGGTGCGAGCTACCATTATTCATCCTGGCTCTGAAATCGAGCAAAAGGATGGAAACTTAACTGTTCCTGCCGGTAAGACTGGTGTGGCATTCAATGTGGTGACTGGCGAGTGAAGTCGCGCACTGCACCACGCACACGCGGACACGTGGCAATCATCATTAGGGGAGCAACTCGGGCAATTGCATCTCTCCAGACCGAAGCGCTCTGCCAGTTGCCGGCCGGTACTGCTAGCTCGATAGTCAGCCAGTCTGCTGGGCCAGTTGCTCATCCAGGCGGACATCGAGCCGCTGCGGGGTCGCCACGGGAACCGCAGGCCGGGCAAACCAGGTCTTCTTCGACAGAATGGCGAAGCGCTCGGTCGGTTTCACCTGTTCTATCTAACTGGAGTATCGTCCCACAGCTCGACCAGTTGTCCTTGCCTCAGCCACGATGGGGTGCCGACCTCGACAGGCAGGACCGAGCTACAGGGTGAACGGCTCTCCATTCGAAGGCCGAACCTCAAGGCGCCGACCGAATCGATTCCAGGTCTTGCGAACGGTGACGCGCCCCTGGACGAACGCGGTCATCGTTTCCACGATGGCCGTACCGTCGCGCACCGCATTGAATTCCATGTCGTTGAGGCCCAGCAGGCTGAGTATCACCTCGTCGTCGTAGTTCCGTCCGAGGTAGAACTGCTCGCCATCACCTCGGGTCAGCGACCAGTCCCAATGCTCCCTGTCATAGACCGCCGACAGGCGCGATCCGTCCGCCTCCAGTGCGGCGCTCAGGCGGGTACAGAGCTCGTCGAATGCGTTGTCAGACATCAGGACTCACAGAAATTCGTTGAATCGAGCGGTGGACCTGCGGAGCCGACGAAGCCTCATCTCTGAATGTTTCGGCCTTTCACTTGTGGTGCTCAGGAAACCGGACCGGGCTGCACGCTCGCGGCTCCCGAAGAAACAGTTGACGTCCGAACCTGCGGGCGAGTTCCCACCGCATCGAGATCGGCGGGTCCCTCGGCTTCGGTAGTCGCGTCCGGACCAGGATCAGTGGCGGCCTCGGCCGGCTGGCTCCGCACCAGCAACTGCTCGCGGGCATACCGGGCCAGCGTCACGGCGACCGCGACCAGTGGCACGGCGAGGAACGCGCCGATCACGCTGAACAGCGCGCCACCGGTGACCACCGCCAGGATCACCACCGCCGCGTGCAGCTCGAGCGCCCGGCCGACCAGCAGCGGCTGCAGCACGTGTCCCTCCACCTGCTGCACGACCACCACCACCGCCAGCACGATCAAGGCACTGGTCAGCCCGTTGGTGACCAGCGCGACCAGGGCCGCCAGCGCGCCGCTGACGAAGGCGCCGACGATCGGGATGAAGGCACCGAAGAACACCAGCACCGCCAACGGCAGCGCGAACGGCACCCGCAGCACCGCCAGGCCGATGCCGATCGCCACCGCGTCGACCAGCCCGACGGCGGCCTGGGCCCGCATGAACCCGCTCAGGACGTTCCAGCTGCGCACCGACAGCTCCCCCAGATGGGCGCCACCCGCCGGGCCGGTCCAGCGGGCCAGCCAGGGAACGAACCTCGGGCCGTCCTTGAGGAGGAAGAAGCACAGCACCAGGGCGAGCACTCCGTGCACCAGCAGCCCGCCCACGGTGGCGACACCACTCAGCACACTGCTGGCGATCGAGCCGGAGTTGGCCTTGAGCTTGTCGGTCGCCTGGTTGACGAAGTCCGTCACCGCGGTCGCGTCGAGATTGAACGGCGGCCGGGCAATGCGGTCCTTGAGATCGGCCAGCCCGGCTGCCACCGCATCGGTGAACTCGGGCCACTGGTCGCTCACCTGGGGCACCAGGATCGCACCGAGGCCACCCAGCACGGCCAGCGCGCCCAGCAGCGTGAACAGGGCTGCCAGGGCCGGCGGTAGGAACCTGCGCAGCAGCCGGGTGACCGGCCAGAGCACCGAGGCGAGGAAGAGGGCGAGCAGGACGGGCAGAACCGCATCCCACAACTTGCCCAGTACCCAGGCCACCACGACCACGGCCGCGCCGGTCAGCAGCAGCCGCAGGCTCCAGGTCGCCACGGTGGCGCCGGCCTCTTCGAGCACCGCGGCCGGCCCGGCAGGGCGACGGGAGTCGGCCGGCCCCGCCACCGGGACGGGTTCGGCAAGGGCGGCTGGACGAAATCGGCGGGCAAACATGTGGTGGTGCTCCTCAGCTGTGCGGTGGTGGGCTGGCAACGGCTTCTCCCCGGCGCACCGCCGCGTCGTGGCTGACGCGGGCGCGTTCGAGCAGTTCCATCAGGGCGGGTTCGTCCCGGACCTTCTGGTGGTACTTCGGGCCGAGCGCGACGATCTGGTCGCGTTCGGCAAGCAGCGCGCGGAAGATTCGCTCGCGCTCGGCCGGAGCGCGGCCTCCCGCAGCGTCGGGACGTGCGCCTTGCGGACGTGGAAGGCGAAGTCGAAGACCAGGAGTCCGGCGATCGCTGCGATCGTCAGCCCCCAGACCAGCGGCGATACCTCCATCGTTGCTCCTGCCTGGATGCGACCGGTGCGGCGCAGCGGTGAGCCCGAGCCCGGCGAACGGTTGGCTTCCGTCCGGGCCGAGGCCCCTCCACTGTGTCACAGCGCCACTGCCGAGCCCGCCACGAAAGCCCGTGCGCGGGGCAGCCCGGGGGCTGGTGCGGCCGTCGGCCGGCGGTACAGAATTGCCCGATGGAAACCCCGAGCACCGCTGCGGCGAAGCCACCCGTCGTGTCCGCCGAGGAATGGCAGCAGGCCCGCGACGAGCTGATGATCGCGGAGAAGGAACTCACCCGGGCCCAGGACCGGCTCGCCGCCCGGCGCCGCCGGCTGCCGATGGTCCGGTTCGACAACGCCTACTCATTCGACACCCCCAGCGGCCGGCGGACCCTGCTGGAGCTGTTCGAGGGCCGGCAACAGCTGGTCGTCTACCAGTTCATGGACCTCGGGCCGGATCGCTACTGCCCCGGCTGCACCTTCTTCACCAACAACGTCCCGGCGCCGGCACTGGCCGCGATGGCCGAGCGCGGGGTGAGCTGGGCGACCGTCTCGAACATGCCGCTGGCCCAGATCCAGGCCCGCAAGCAGGAGCGGGGCTGGGACCTGCCGTTCTACTCCTCGCGCGGCACGTCGTTCTCGGCCGACACCGGCGCGGGCGGCGGCTTCGCCCTCAGCCTGTTCCTGCGCGACGGCGACGAGGTCTACCGCAC
>JAVEEO010000397.1 GCA_030840415.1 Pseudonocardiales bacterium
CCGATGCCGCCGTTCCAGAGCAGGTCCACCGGGGCGGTGAGGATGGCCGCGATCAGCTCGGTCGGGGTCATCCGGCCCGGCCCGACCGAGATTCCCAGCGCCTCGGCGGCCTCGGCCGAGACCGCGATGGTCTTCTGGGTCCGGGGGAACACCCCGCCGCCGGCCGAGATCAGCCCGGCGTCGTAGTCGGCCCAGCTGGATCGGGCCAGCCCGAACAGCCGGCGCCGCTCGGCGAACGAGGTCGCCGGATCGGGATCTGGGTCCAGGAAGATGTGCCGGTGGTCGAAGGCGGCCACCAGCCTGATGTGCTCGGACAGCAGCATCCCGTTGCCGAACACGTCGCCGGACATGTCGCCGATGCCCACCACCGTGAAGTCCTGCGACTGGGTGTCCAGGCCGAGCTCGCGGAAGTGGTACTTCACCGACTCCCAGGCGCCTCGGGCGGTGATGCCCATCGCCTTGTGGTCATAGCCCACCGACCCGCCGGAGGCGAAGGCGTCGCCCAGCCAGAAGCCGCGCTCGATCGCGATGCCGTTGGCGATGTCGGAGAAGGTGGCGGTGCCCTTGTCGGCGGCCACCACCAGGTACGGGTCGTCGCCGTCGTAGCAGCGTGTGGCAGGCGGCTTGGCGACGTACTGGTTGCCGTCGGAGTCACGGCGGAAGTTGTCGGTCAACTCCAGCAGCGCGGTGATGAAGCTCTTGTAGCAGGCGATCCCCTCGGCCAGCCACGCGTCCCGGTCGACCGCCGGGTCCGGCAGCCGCTTGGCGACGAAGCCGCCCTTGGAGCCGACCGGCACGATCACCACGTTCTTCACCATCTGCGCCTTGACCAGGCCCAGCACCTCGGTGCGGAAGTCCTCCCGGCGATCGGACCAGCGCAGCCCGCCGCGGGCCACCGCTCCGAACCGCAGGTGCACGCCCTCGACCCGGGGCGAGTACACCCAGATCTCGTACAGCGGCCGCGGCTCGGGCAGCTCGGTCACTGCATGCGGGTCCAGCTTGACCGCGAAGGTCTCCGGTCCCACGCCGGCGGAGTCGCGGCGGTAGTAGTTGGTGCGCAGGGTGGCCGTGATCAGGCTCAGTAGCGAGCGCAGGATCCGGTCCTGGTCCAGGCTCGACACCTCGGCCAGCGCCTCGTCGATCTCGGCCCGGATCCGGCCCTGCAGCTCGGCGCCCGCTGTTGGGTCGCCTGCGTCGGACTCATTCTCGCGCTCGGGGTTGAACCGGGCGTCGAACAGTTCCACCAGCAGCGCGGCGATGCCGGTGTGCTGGCTCAGGGTCTGCTCGACGTAGCCCTGGCTGAACGTGGTGCCGGCCTGGCGCAGGTACTTGGCGTAGGCGCGCAGCACGGTGGCCTGCTGCCAGGTCAGGCCGGCCCGCACCACCAGGGCGTTGAAGCCGTCCTGCTCGACCCCGCCGGCCCACAGGACCCGCAGGGTGTCGATCACCGCGGCCGAGCGCTCCGGGGAGAAGTCCACCCCCTCGCCGAGCTTGAGCCCGAAGTCGTAGATCCAGGACGAGGTGCCGTCGGTGCGCTCGACCTCGTAGGGCCGCTCGTCGAGCACCTCGATGCCCATCAGCTCCAGCATCGGCAGCGTGCGGCCCAGCGACAGCGGGGTGCCGGTGCGGAAGATCTTGAGCCGGCGGTCGGCCGGGTCGTCGGCGGCCGGGGTGTAGACCTCGAAGCTGAGCCCGTCGACGTCGGGCAGCGCCTCCAGCCGGCGCAGGTCGACCACCGCGGTGGAGGCGCCGAAGTCCTCCTTGTACGCCTCGGGAAACGCCCCCGAGTACCGGCGCAGCAGCCGGTCGGCCTCCTGCTCGCCGACCCCGACGGTCAGCAGGTCGGCCAGGTCGTCGCTCCAGCGCCGGGTCACCTGCGCGACGGTGGACTCGACCGCCGCCCGGTCCGGGTTCGGAACCTCCTCGCCGGGACGCAGCGCGATCAGGAACTGCATCCGGGCCAGGCCCAGCTCGACGATCCGGTCGTCGCGTCCGATGATCTTGCCCGGCCAGTTCGACAGCACCACCTCGCGCACCTTGCGCCGGGTCTCCGGACCCAGCCGGTCGCCCGGGAAGTACACCAGGACGGTGACGAAGTCGCGGTTGAGGTGCACCCGGGCGAACACCCCGATGCCGCGCCGCTCGGCCCGGTCCACCACCAGCTGGGACAGCTTGAGCAGGTCCGGCGTCGGCGCCTCGAGCAGCTCGTCGCGCGGCAGGGTGCGCAGCGCGGCCAGCAGTTGCCGGCCGGTGTGGCTGTCGGCCCGCGCCCCGGACCGGTGCAGCACCTCGGCGATCCGGCGCCGCACCACCGGCACCCGGCCGACCGTGCCGTCGCTCTCGTCGGTGATCAGGCCCAGGAAGACGTGGATCTTGGGCGGGTGGCCGTCCGAGCCCGGCGCGATCACCGTCACGCAGTCATACCGGGTGGAGCGGCGCACCGTGGAGACCATCGGCGACTTGAAGATCACCAGCGGGGCGCCGGAGCGGTAGGCCGGCAGCAGCTCCAGCGGCGAGATGCTGGCCGCCCCGCGCAGCACGCCGCGCTCGTTGCTGCTCGCGGTCGCCGAGCGGGACGGGTTGGTCAGCTCGTTGGCCGAGTACGCCGCGTGCCCCAGGATCATGAAGTTGCCGTCGGCCAGCCAGCGCAGCAGCTCGCCGGCCTCGCAGGAGGTGTCGCGGTCGAACTCGCCGGGGTCGGCCTCGATCCGGTCGGCCAGCTCGCGGATCAGCCGGTACAGGTCCGGGGCGTCGGCCACCGCGTTGTGCACGTCGGCGATCACCCGGCGCAGGTCCGCGGCCACCCGGTCGTGCTCGGAGTCCGGGATCAGGGTGGTCTCGATGTGCATCCAGGACTCGGCGGCCGCACCCTCGGGCACCTGGGCGGTGTCCTCCAGGTCCAGCACCTTGCAGATGGTGCCGCCGGCGTCGCGGGACACCACGATCTGCGGGTGCAGGAAGTGCTCGATGACGTGGCCGGTGCGCTCCAGCTCGGCCCGGGTGGAGTCCACCAGGTACGGCGCGTCCTCGGTGACCAGGTCGATGCTGGTGCCCTCGCCGTCCAGGTCGGCGATCGAGATCACCGGCTCGCCCGGCTTTCGGGTGCGGGCGGCGGCGAAGTGCTGGCGGGCCAGTTCGTTCAGCGCGCGGGCGGGCCGACCGGGCAGCTGCACGCCGGAACGCATCAGGTAACGGCGCAGGAACACCTCTTCGTCCGGAGGCTGGCTGCCATTGTTCGCATGGCTGGTCACGCCCGCGTCCGCGGAAAGGTCGGTCATTGCGATGTCACCTCATTGTGACGAGATTGTGACGGTCCTGGGTGCCCGCGCTGGCACCCACCCCGTGGTCAAGCCCTGGCCTAATGGAACCACAGCCCGCGCACCGGCCAGCGACCATCACCCTGCGACCTCCCGGTACTCGATACGTTGAGCCTGCCCAGCCTAGGGCCCGGGCCGCCACCTCCGGGCGGTAGTCGTCGTACGTGTCCCGAACCGTTTGAGACGATGGCCGGCATGGCCATGCCCGATTCCGCCCGCCCGCGTCCCACGCCCACCTCGGCGTCCTACTCCATCACCGTCCGGCTGTACGCGATCCCGGACTCCTCGGTGGTGGGGCGGCTGGCGACCGCGGTGTCCGAGGCCGGCGGCCTGGTGACGGCGGTGGACGTCTCGGAGTCCCGGCACGACCGGATCACCATCGACGTCACCTGCTCGGCCGTCAACGGCGAGCACTCCGAGCAGATCGTGGCTGCGCTGCGAGCGCTGCCCGGCGTCGAGGTGCACCGGGTTTCGGACCGCACCTTCCTGCTGCACCTGGGCGGCAAGATCTCGGTGGAGTCCAAGGTCCCGCTGCGCACCCGCGACGACCTGTCGATGGCCTACACCCCCGGGGTCGGACGGGTCTCGCTGGCGCTGGCCGCGCATCCGGAGGACGTCTCCAAGCTGACCATAAAGGGCAACTCGGTGGCGGTCGTTACCGACGGCTCGGCGGTGCTGGGGCTGGGCAACATCGGCCCGGGCGCCGCGCTGCCGGTGATGGAGGGCAAGGCGGCGCTGTTCAAGCGGTTCGCCGACATCGACGCCTGGCCGATCTGCCTGGACACCCAGGATGTCGACCTGATCGTGCAGACCGTGCAGCTGATCGCGCCGGGTTTCGGCGGGATCAACCTGGAGGACATCTCCGCGCCCCGCTGCTTCGAGGTGGAGGCCCGGCTGCGTGAGCTGCTTGACATCCCGGTGTTCCACGACGACCAGCACGGCACCGCGATCGTGGTGCTGGCCGCGCTGACCAACGCGTTGCGCTGCATCCGCAAGGGGCTCGGCGCGGTCCGGGTGGTGGTCGCCGGCGGCGGCGCGGCCGGCACCGCGATCGTCGACCTGCTGCTGGCCGCCGGGGTCCGCCACGTGCTGGTCTGGGACCGCGAGGGCATCCTGTCGCCCACCGACCCGTCGCTCAACCCGTCCAAGGCCTCGCTGGCCGGACGGACCAATCCCGGCGGGGTCACCGGCGACCTGCACGACGCGTTGCGCGGGGCGGACGTGTTCATCGGGGTGTCGGCGCCCGGCGTGCTGCCCGCTGAGTGGATCGCCGACATGGCCGAGGACCCGGTGGTGTTCGCGCTGGCCAACCCGGACCCGGAGACCGACATCGACACCGCCCGCAAGTACGCGACGATCCTGGCCACCGGACGCTCGGACTACCCCAACCAGATCAACAACGTGCTGGCCTTCCCGGGAGTGTTCCGGGGGCTGCTGGACGCCAAGGCGCGCCAGGTGAGCACCGACATGCTGCTGCGGGCCGCCTCGGCCCTGGCGCTCTGCGTCAGCGACGACCAGCTCAACCCCGCCTACATCGTCCCGTCGGTGTTCGACCCGTCGGTGCCGAAGGCGGTGGCCGCCGCCGTCCGGGACGCGGCCCGGCCGCGGGAGCGGATCACCGGCGACCGCGGCATGGAGTAGCCGGCCGACCCGGGCGAGTATGCGATCGTCTGGGTATGACAACCGCCGACCAGGCTCCTACGGCCCCGGTGGGCCGGCTGGCCTCGGTTTCCCTCGACACCTCCGATCCGGCCACCCTGGCCGACTTCTACGCAAGCCTGCTGGGCATGCGGCGGATCTACGAACGTCCGGACGGCAGTGTCATCGCCGTTTCGGACGGCACCATCGCGATCACCGCCATGCTCGCCGCCGATCACGTCCGGCCGACCTGGCCGGAGCCGGGCCAGCAGCAACAGCTGCACCTGGACGTCGCGGTCACCGACCTGCCCGTCGCGGTGGCGGCGGCGATGCGCCTCGGCGCCATCGAGGCAGCACACCAGCCGATGCCCGACGTGTGGCGGGTGCTGCTCGACCCTGCCGGGCATCCGTTCTGCCTGACCACCGCGACCGGCAGCCTGGACAGCTGACCCGGGAGCGCAATCTCACAGGCAGGCGTCGACCACCCTGCCGAAGCGGTCCACCATCTCCGAGATGTCGGCCCCGGTCGAGATGAACGGTGGCGCGAAAAGCACGTGGTTGCCGAGCTTGCCGTCCACCGTGCCGTAGCCGGGGTAGAGCAGCAGCCCCTGCCGGAAGCCCTCGCGCTTGATCGCCGCCGACAGCGCCCCGCCGCCGG
>JAVEEO010000418.1 GCA_030840415.1 Pseudonocardiales bacterium
GTAGGCGGCGTACCAGCCGAGCGCGCCGCGGTCGGTGGCGATGGACTGGCTGGCCGCCTCGGGGTTGCCGAACAGCGCGATGCTGTTCTGCCCCGGTGGAAACTTCCAGCCGAGGAAGCGCAGGTAGAAGTTGCGAAAGCGCAGCACGTAGGCGGGGTCCGGCGGGCTGGCGGTGGCTCCGGCGGCACTCAGCTCGACGGCGGAGAAGCCCAGGTCCAGCACGCCCTCGATCGGCAGCAGCGACCGGGCGCTCTCCACCCCCGGCAGCTTCAGGCCGATGTTGACCTGGTGCTGGCTACCGGCCGGCGACCAGGCGGCCAGCAGCAGCGCGGTCAGCCCCGGCGTCGAGGACAGCGCGCCGAGGGTGCCCAGGTCGATGGCGAACAGCAGTCCGAACCACGGCCCCGAGAGTCCGGGCTGGCTCAGCGGGGTGGCCAGCGGCAGGTAGCCCAGCTCGCGCGGTGGTTGGCCGGCCGCGCCCTGCACCAGGCCCGCCACCTGCAGCGGGAACCGCTGGAAGAAGCTGGTGGGCCTGGCCTGGCTGGCCGCCGGGTCGAAAAAGATCTCATCGAGGTTGAAACGGAAAACCCGCTCGTCCGGTGCGTTGATCGGCACGTCCATGTCGATCGAGGCGGCGTTGAAGCTCAGGTAGCCGTCGGCCACCTGCACGCCGTTGCGGTCCATCGTGGGGCCGAAGGAGAAGGCGTCGAAGCCGGCCAGGCCGGCGAAGCGCAGCTTGCCCTGCAGCAGGAACCGGTTGCGCACGATGCTGTCCCCGGCGGTGTCCCGGCTGGCCGTGACGAACTGGGCCTGGTCGATCTCGGTGCTCAGCAGCACCACCTGCTCGCTGCTGCCACCCCGGCCGGCCCCGCTCGCCCCGAACAGGCTGACGTCGCCGGTGGCGAAGACGTAGTGGCCGGCACCGCCCTGCCGCTGGTAGCTCCCGTTCAGGATCAGGTTGTTGTAGTGGGCGCTGTTGTAGAGGGTGACCAGCTCGCCGAACAGCCGGTTGACGAACAGCTCGATCCGGCCGGCGAAGTTGGCGACCGCGGAATTGGCGAACAGCACCTGCAGCAGCAGCACCTTGAAGTCGAACTCGCCCTCGATGTGCGCGATGTCCGCCAGTTGGGAGTAGTCGATCAGGCCGAACACCGAGCTGGGATCCTGCGCGAGCTTGCGTCCCGGCTCGTCGAGGTTGACCGGGGTCACCGAGATTCCCACGTGGTGAGCCCGGAACTGGTCGGCTTCGATGCCGGCCGCGAGCCCGGCCAGCTCCGGCGGCACCGAGCTGAACGGCACGTTGGCATTGAGCATCAGCACGCCGGTCCAGGACGGGTTCAGCACGATGTCGGTGACGAAGCCGGCCAGGGTGCTGGCGCTGCCCAGCGAGGCGAACTCGGCCAGGGCGCTGTCCAGGATGCCGTTGAGCAACGCCTGGGTGTCGGCGATCGAGCCGTCCCGCGGGGTGGCTACCGCCGGCCACGCCCAGGCGGAGGTGTTCTGCACGAAGTCGTACAGGCTGCCGTCGGCGTACTTGACGATCAGCACCGGCGGGTGGCTGCGCTGGTCGCGCCACAGCGACGGCGACATCCGGAACCGCCAGTCCTCGACGGCCAGTTCGAAGTACATCGAATACTTGATGACGGTGGCCCGGTACTGCGCGTTCGGGCCGGTGAGCACCCGGTCCAGCATCGCGGTGAAGGCGGCCGACGAGGTCTGCGGTGCCCGGGCCTGCTGGGACAGCAGGGTGATCACCGAGGCCGGTACCGCCTCCGGGCCGGACAGCCGGGCCAGGTCACCGAGCACCGCGTCGGTGATCCAGTAGTTGAAGTCGGAATTCTCCTGCAGCTCGGCCGGGTTGGCGGCGACCAGGAACAGCTGGTTGCTCTGCAGCGCGCTCTGGAACTTCGCACTCGGGGAGTTGAACGCCAGCCGGGGCAGCGCGGTGCCCGGCGCGGCCGGCGAGAGGGTGAGCGTGGCCCAGTTGCTGCCGTCGAAGCCGGCCAGCAGGCCCTGCGGCGTGGTGGCCTGCGTGGGTAGCGCGCCCGATGCCGCCAGCCGCGGGCCGGTCGCCGGCGCGTCCAGCGCGGCCCGGCGCAGCGGGCTCAGGATCTGCGACTCGAGCGCCTGCATCAACCCCAGGTTGCCGTCGGCGCCGGCATAGGGCACCAGCGGATAGCCGGTCGCGGCTCCGGTGACGTCGCCGGACACCAGTTCCAGCAGCTCCAGGTACGGAGCCAGGCCGGCGGCAGTCGGTTCGCCGGATCCAGCCGCCCGGACGGCGAAGAACGCGCCGCTGTCCGGCTGGGCGAAGTACCAGGCCTGCCCCTCGGCCGGCGGCCCGAGACTGGCGTAGGAGGTGGTCGCCAGGCCGGTCAGCTGGTCCGGTTCGGCCGACTGCCCGGCAACCGACGCGGCCGGCCGGCGGTTGCCCTCCCTGCCCGGCACCGGCGGGAAGTCCGGCGCGAACGCCGACTGGGTCGGGGTGAAGGTGATCGGAACGCCGGCGCCGGTGGAGAAGCCGAAGTACTCGCTGCCGGAGACGCCGCCGGTCAGCCGGGCTGCCGGGCTCGCGGTGCCGGAGCCGGCACCGACCGCCAAGGTGTACGGCCCGACCGGAGCCAGGTAGAGCGGGTCGTCGACCGCAATCTCGGTGACCGAGCGCGGCGACCGGTGGAAGGCCAGGCCGGCCGGCGTCGCCGGGTTGCCGGCATCGGCGGCGATCGTCACCTCGAAGCCGAGCTGGCTGGAGTAGTGGCTGGTCATCGCGGCCGGGGTGCTCGGGTAGCGCAGCATCGTCCGGGCCGGGTTGAGCACCCCGACCGGATCGAAGCTCATGGTCATCGGCACCGGGGGGTCGGCGACCCCTTTGAACAGCGGGTAGCGCAGCGAGTCGAGCAGCAGCTCGTCGACCGGGTTGGGCAGGCCGAAGCGAAAGCCGACGTCCAGCAGTTCGTAGTCGCCGACCCCGCCCCGGTTGGGCGTGGCATCGATGCTCAGGCTGACCTGGAAGGCGCCGGCCGTCGGCCCGCTGGCCGACAGGGTGTCGGCACCGTCGGAGGTCAGCGGCCAGGCCTTGTCGTCAGTGAGCAGCTGGAAGCCGGGCAGGCCGGGCAGGCCGCTCGGGTCGAAGGTGAAGCCCGCGCCGCTCGGCTGGACCCGCTGGCCGGCGGTGACGCTGAACCGGTACCGGCCGAAGTCGAACACGGTGGGCCGCTGGACGGTGCCGCTCGGCGCTCCGGCCGGCTGGTCCAGATACACCACCCGGCGCGACCAGTCCGGGCCGGGAACAGCGCTGTCCAGCCACAGGAACCGCGCCGGGCCGAGCTGTTCGCCGAGGGCGCGCACCGCGTCCACGAACGCCGGTTCGGCCGCGGCGGACGGGCGCCGAGCCAGGCTGACGTAGTAGCCCGGATACCCGGTGAAGCTGGCCGGCAGGTCGAGCGTCGGCGGTGCGTCGGTGCTGGTGGCGAACAGCACCAGGCCGAAGCCGCCGGCCTCGCCCCAGCTCGCCCCGTCCAGCCAGTACAGCCGGTCGTCACCGGCCGCGCGGCTGAACTGCGGCGAGGTCACGCCGGCCCGCCGGCGGACGGGGGCTGCCGGACGCTCAGCTGGTCGCCGCCGACCAGCGGCATGTCCAGCGGCCAGTACATCGGGGTCAGCCCGTTGAGGTCGGCGCCGGTCAGGTCGACCTGGTCCAGGGCCAGGCCGTCGTCGGGGTCGGGATGGGAGAACAGGTTGGCCGAGGCACGCTGCAGGCTGAGCAGGCCGCCGCCGGTGCCGCCCGAGTACGGCGCGAGGCCGATCGAGGTCAGTGCCTGCCGGACGCTGGTGCCCAGGGCGACCCAGCGCGACTCGCCCTGGATGCTGAGGTTGACCAGCGGGGTCAGGCCGGCCCGGCCCCGGAAGTAGGTGGAGAAGTAGCTCAGGGCCGACGGGAAGCTGCCGGTGGCGGCGTACTGGGCGGTGATCGTGTTCAGCGTCGTCCAGCTGGTGGTGCCGATCAGGGCGATGTTGCTGGTCAGCGTGGTCGCGCCGTTGCTGCCGGAAGCCGGGAAGGTGGCCGGGTAGAACAGCCGGTAGTAGCTCTGCCGGTTGTTGTCGGTGAAGAAGTCGATCGGGCCGGCCGCGGTCGGGCTGACCGCCCGGCCGGTGCCGCTGCCCGGATACACCGAGGAGAACAGCGCGTCGACCGAGAGGATCCGGCCGGCACCCGCCGGCAGGGTGCCGGCGCCGCCCTGCGGAATGGCCTCGACCAGGTCGAGGATCGCGTTGCCCGTCGCGGTGAAGCCGTTGCGGTCGTTGGTTCCGCTGACCGGCGCCTGGTAGAGCGCGGCCGACAGCCGCAGCCGGGTTCCGGGCATCAGGTCCACCACCCGCAGGCTGTCCGAGCGCCAGTAGCCGTAGCGGTAGAACAGCACCTCCTCGAACGTCTGGGGCATCGCCTGGGCGATGAGCTGGCGCAGCAGGCCGATCGCCCAGGGCGTGACGCCGGCACTCTCGACGTCGGCCAGGAACTGGTTGTAGCTGTCGCGCAGGGCGCTGCGGACCGGGCTGGTGCCCACGTTCCAGACGTCCGCGCCGATCGTCAGCCGGTACGGCAGGGCGGCACCTGGCTGCGGGGCCAGCTGGAACACCGGCGAGCCCGACGCCGGCACGGTGGGGTTGTCGGCGCCGGAGAACGGCTTGGCGAGGTAGA
This sequence comes from Pseudonocardiales bacterium, assembly GCA_030840415.1. Lineage (GTDB taxonomy): Bacteria > Actinomycetota > Actinomycetes > Mycobacteriales > Jatrophihabitantaceae > Jatrophihabitans_A. The sequence goes on from JAVEEO010000418.1 coordinate 4,700, forward strand.
GCACGATCGGCTGGCCGGTGACCGCGGCCTGGCTCTGGTACCGCCCGCGCCGGTACAGGCAGGGCGGCTGGCCGGCCTGGGCGACCGTCACCGCGTAGTCGCTGCCGGCCGGCGACGGCGCCAGGCCGGCGCTGGGCTGGCCCTGCCCGGACGATCCGCTGCCGGGCGCGCCGGCCACCGCCCGGACGCTGGCCGAGACCCCGCTCGGGAACGGGTAGGCCAGGCTGACGGTCACCGCGGTGGAATCGCTGCCCGCGCCGGCGACGTAGCTGTCGGGGGCCGAGGTGCCGGCCACCGAGACCAGGTAGCCGGTCACTCCCGGCTCGCCGGTCGGGGTCCAGCGGACGTGCAGCGCGCTGCCGTCGTAGGCCGCCTCGAGCACTACCGGCACCCGGGTCGGCACGATCAGCGGCGCGGCGGCCGGCGCCAGGGTGGCCGGCCCGTCGATGCTGACCCGGACGGCTGCCGTGGCATCGGAGGGCAGCGCCACCGGCAGGGTGAACGGCGGCTGGGCGGCCCCGGCGAGCAGCTGCCGGGCCAGCACCGCGCCGTTGACCAGGACGTCCAGCCGGCTGGTGTCGCCGGGGCCGGCGGCCGACAGGTCGGCGGTCACGATCAGCCGGCCGTCGGCGTAGTCGGCGGCGCTGACCGCGGCCGCCGGGAGCACCCTGGCGGTGGCCGACGGCCCGGTGCACCGTTCGCCGACCGGGGTGACGGTCAGGGTGCCGGGCGCGCTGAACGCCGCCGGCACCGGCCCGTCGAAACCGCTGCCGGTGACCAGCAGGCTGGCTGGCTCGCCGGTGGCCGGCGTGGCGGTCAGCCGGTAGCCGGTGACCCCGAAGGAGTTGCCGGGGTCCCAGCGCAGGCTGAGCTGACCGGTGCCGTCCAGCACGCCGGAGGCGATGGTGGGCGCGGTCAGGATCAGCGGGACCGGTGCGCAGGCCGGGCCGGTGGCGACGCCGTCGGTGCTGACCGCGCCGGCCACCAGCGTGAACGGCTGCCCGGCCGGGGCCGGAACGGCGAAGCTGACCCCGGTTGGGGTGGCGTCCGGCACGGTGCCAACCACCGACCCGCCCAGCATCAGGACGGCACGAACGGCCGGCGGCGGCGGGTCGGCGCTCCAGCGGGCGACCACCGATCCGCCGACCGTCACCGAGTCCACCTCGATGCTGCTGGTGAGCACCGGCACCGGGGTGCTGGCGGCGGACTCACGCATCGCCGACAGGCCGGTCACCGTCACGCTGGCACCGGCGGCCCGATCCGAGTGCAGCGGCAGCACGCAGCTGCTCTGCTGGCCGCCGACCACCAGATCTGGTTCGCCGGACACCGCCACCCGGTAGCCGGTGAGGTAGGGCAGCCGGGCAGCCGTCCACTGCAGCGAGAGCGCCGCGCCGTCATAGCCGACGCTGGTCAGCACCGGCGCGGCGAGCACCGGCAGCCCGACCTGGCCGGTGGCCGGCCGGGCCGCCACGACACCGAGCAGCGGCACCACCTCGGCCGTCCAGGTCTGGCCGAGATCGAGGTTCCTGGCGAACGTGATGGGCAGCTGTGGACCGGTGAGCACCAGGTGCTGGCCGCCGCCGCTGCCGGACAGCGTGACCCGGTAGCCGTCCACCGGCTGGCCGGCCGGAAAGGCCAGGTCGATGCTCACCAACTGCCCGTCATAGCCGGCCACCAGCCCGGACGGCGCGATCAGCGGCACGCTCAGCCGGGGCGACGGGGCGCCGAGGCTCTGCGCGCCGGCGGTGTCGACCCGCAGCGCGACATCGAGGTCGTAGCCGGCCCCGGCGATCACCGGGACGTTGGCCCAGCTGACCGAGCCGGTGGCCGAGGCCAGCGTCTGGGTGGAGTCGGGCACGCCGTCGCGGTAGAGCGTGGCCAGCAGCACCCCGCCGCCGGGCAGCGGGCCCGGGCCGGCCAGCTCGGCGGTGATGGTGGCAGAGGACTCCCCGGTGACGGTCACTGAGACGATCCGCGGGGCGATCGGGTACAGCGGGGCCCCGTCGCCGATCGGGCCGACGAAGTCGCCGTAGCTGACCCGGGCGGCCAGCCGCGGGTCGGCCAGGGCGCTCAGCTCGGTGGTGCTGAACTGGCCACCGCTGCCCCCGGCCGGAGCGCTGCCGATCAGCTTCGTGCCGTCCAGCAGCAGGATCTCGTACCGGGCCGGGGCCGAGTCCGGCGCCACCGGCGGGGCCGTCCACTGGGCGGCGACGCCGGCCGCGCCGCAGCTCAGCGGGTTCTGGGTGGGTGCGGCGGTGGGAATCGGGTGCGGGTGGGTGGGCGGGCCGTAGCTGAACGGCGCCGTGAAGGTGCCCGCGCCACTGCCGGCGGCCGGCAGCACGGCGCTGATCCGGAGGCCGTAGGAGTGCCCGGCGGCGAAGCTCGCGGTCAGTGACGCGCTCTGCGCCGGGCCGAGGTAGCCACTGCCGACAAGCTCGGAGCCGGTCAGGTCGACGATCTCCAGACACCCACCGGTGGCCGAGGAGATGGCCGCGGTGTCCCAGGTCGCGGTCAGGCCGGCCGGCGTGACCTGGCCGCCGGCGATCCGGCCCTGCTGCACGACCACCGGCGCGAAGACCACGCCCTTGTGCGGAGCCCAGTTCATGACGTACGGATCCCGGTTCGGCCGGTCGTACTGGACCTCGATCAGGTAGGCCACGCCAGGCACCAGCGGCTCGGTGTTGAGCACCCGCACCTCGGTCTGGGTACCGGCGCCGTACTCGAGCGGTTCCTTGTTGGCCACCAGCCGGGCATAGGCGACCTGGTTCGGCGGCGGATCGACCAGCGTGACCAGGACACCGGCCTCGCTGACTCCGGTGGGCAGCGGGGCGAACGGGTCGATGTAGCGGATGGACTGGAACTCCATCGCCCTTCCTCTCGACGTCGGAACCGCGCTTGCGGGGCCGAGACCGCACCGGCCGCGCCAACTGGCGGCTGCCGTGCCGGGGCTGGGAACTAGCGGGTGCCGCCGGAGCCGACGGTCTCGAGAGCGCGGCGGACGCCGGAGGCGCTGCGCTGCAGGGCAGGGAGAATGCCGATCGGTCGAACGGCGG
>JAVEEO010000473.1 GCA_030840415.1 Pseudonocardiales bacterium
CGCCGGCATAGTGCGCCAGCACGTCCACCGTGTAGCTCTTGAGATAGGACAGGTAGGACTCCTGGGCCGTTCCGGTCGCGGTCAGGTCGCCGAGGTTGAGGATCGCGTCCGCCGAGACGTGCTGGGCGCTCTCCCCCACCACCCGGGCCATACCGCTGGTGCCCTGCAGGTCGTCGAGGACGGCGATCCGGATCAGGTCGGGGCTGGCCGGAAGCGTGGGCACCCCGAACCGGGCCTCGAAGGCGGCGTCGCGGTTGGCCGAGGCCCGGTCGTAGAAGGCCTGCTCGCTCTTGCTGAGCGAGTCGACGGTGGTGGCGGCCTGCCCGATCAGGTAGGTGAACGGCCCGGTGATCTGCCAGCCGGCCAGGAAGGTGCGCTGCAGCTGAGCATCCGGGGAGATCGGCTGGTGCTCATCGGACAGCGGCGAGCAGAGGTAACCGGCCGGCAGCAGCACCGCCAGCATCGCCAGCGCGGCCACCGGCCGGGCAGCGCTGCGTTCGGGCCGGCGGTCGGCCAGTACCGCCACGCGCTGTGACGGCTCGAGCCCGGCGACCGTGCGGCGGCGGTGCTTGAGGTAGGCATAGCCCAGGATCTCCAGCATCGCCACCAGGTAGGCGGCGCCGAAACCGACCGTGCCGTAGTAGCGCAGCACCGCGGCGCTGACCTTGTCCAGCTCGTCCCGGCGGGCCTGCTGGTCGGCGAGCAGGTGGCCGGCGACGTCGATGGTGGAGCGGTCCAGCGTGCCGGTGGAGCTGAACAGCGTGAGGTTCAGGTCATTGGGCCGGACGTCCAGGCCGATGTGCTTGCCCAGCACCACCGGGCCGGGCCGGCGCAGGCCGCCCAGCAGGCCGGAATCGATCTCAAGGGCGTTGCCGCCGATCCGCAGGTCCACCTGGGCACTCAGCCCGTCCAGGCCGACGTCGTGCACCCGCGCCGGCGGCGCCCAGTGCACCGCGGTAAGCCCGGCGGCGATCGGGGTCAGCACCAGGACGAGCAGCGTCAGCACCAGCCGCAGCGCCGGCCCGGTGGCCGGCCTGCGCGAGGAAACGGCCGACGCCGGCAGCTGGGACGGAGGCAGAGCCGGGGCAGGTTGGCGGGACAGCGCCCGCTCGAGGTCCTGCTGGCTCGTCATCGCCGGTCAGTTTAGTGCGGCGCGACGGTTCGCCACCTTCCTGGACGCTGCCGAGGTCGGCTTCCCGGCCGACCCCGCGCTCAGTCCGAGGCGCCGCTCGAACCCCCGGCTGCCCGGGCCGCGGCCTCGGCGAGGTCGAGCTGCTCGGCCTGCTCCGGAGTCGGCGCGGTGCCGCCGAGCCGGGCCGGCAGGAACATCAGGTCATCGCCGGTCAGCGGCGGGTAGGCCTCCTGGGCGGCGTGCAGCAGCTCGGTCATCGCCTTGCGCAGGGTGAGCAGCACCAGCTCCGGGTCGTCCCTGCGGCTGACCGGAATGGGGGTGCCCACGCTGAGCAGGATCGGGGTCCGGGTGCGTCCCAACCGCTTGGGGTGGCCCTTGGTCCAGATCCGCTGCGATCCCCAGATCACCGTCGGCAGCAGCGGCACGCCGGCCGCGGCCGCCATCCGCACCGCGCCGTTCTTGAACTCCTTCAGCTCGAAGGACCGCGAGATCGTCGCCTCCGGAAAGACCCCGACGATCTCGCCGGCCTTGAGTGCTCCGACCGCGGCCCGGTAGGAGGCGGCACCGGCGTCCCGGTCGACCGGGATGTGGTGCATGCCGCGCATCAGCGGGCCGCTGATCCGGTGCCGGAACACCTGCTCCTTGGCCATGAACCGGACCAGCCGGCCGGACGGCCGGGCGGCCATGCCGGCAAGGGCGAAGTCCAGGTAGCCGGTGTGGTTGATGGCCATCACCGCACCGCCGGTGGTCGGCACGTTCTCGGCGCCGGTGATGGTGCAGCGCAGCCCCTGCAGCGCGAACAGGCCGCGGGCGAAGGCGATCACTGAGGCGTACACCGGCTCCATGCGCCTACCGTAGCGGCCCTGCAGGCGGCTGCGCGCACCTGGCACCCGTTGGCCAGGCCGGGACCCGTCACGTCCCGCTCGACGGCGATGGTGGTGGCGACCAGCTCGTGCGGGAGGTACGGCTGTGCGGCGTCCGAGTCGTGGCGTGCGACCTGATACGCACCGGTACTATGATTCCTTGGCCTATAGACGGATCGTCTAAGAAAGTGCCTACTGCGGCCGATAGACAGGGCAGTGATTCACCGACGAATCGCCCTATCAACGGAGAAAGCATGACCGTAACGACGCCCCAGCCGACCACTACCGATCACTTCGCCTCGGCGCTGGCCGAGATGCGGGAGTACTACCGCGCCGGCTCCACAGCGCCGTTCGACCTCACCAGCTCGCCGAACGTGCAGGCGCTGCGCAGCATGTCACCGATGCTCGGTGACGATGCGGTGGACGACGACGTTTCCGCACAGCTGGCCAGCATCCACTCCCAGTCGATGACCGAAGCCCAAGCGAACGTGAATACCCAGAAGCAGGGTGCGACCGTTGCCAGTAGCCAGGCCCAGCAGGATGGCAAGGCCGACCCGAGCGCGGCTGCCGCTGCCTTCCAGGCCGCGATGGACAAGCAGCGGGACGCGGCCAAGAGTGCCTCCGATGCCACCATCGACAAGGCCTACGCAGCCGCCACCAAGCTGGGCGTCAACGCTGACCCGAGCACCCAGAGCACCATTCTCTCCTCCATGAACACCCTCACCACGACGATGAATGACATCATCGGAGGTATCACGAATGCGCTCAGCTCGATCGTGGGCGCCATCGAGAACATCATCTCCGGCCTGCTTCAGCCGCTGGAAGAGATCGCGACGAGTTTCGCTCCCGTTCTGGCGCTGTTCGGGTGAACCGCGGCCAGTTCGCGGTGAAGGCCCCCCGATGACCGCCCCTGTCGACTCCGACCTCGCCGGCGCCACGATGGAGGATTTTCCGGCCGCCATGTCCGCCGCTCGACAGGCCGGCGTGGCGCAGGCGATGGCTGACGCGGCGGTCCAGCCGAATGACGCGGCTCGCGACTTCCCCGGAATTGTCGTGCCGTATCCGGATCAGCCGTCGCCTTTCGGTGGGCTCCTTCCGGTCGACGCGTCGGGCCCGCAGGTGCTGCAACCTGGCGACGTGGCAGGCATCGTCGCCGGGGCCAAGGCTCAGGTCGCCGCGCTGCAGCAGCAGGCCACGGACGCGATCAACGCCGCTCAGCCCACTGCCGCGAGCGACCCCCAAGGGTTCATCGCCCAGATGCAGGCGGCCAGGGATGCCGCCACCCAGCAGATGAGTGCGACCATCGACGCCGCCTACGCGCAGTTGACCCAGCTCGGTCAGCAGCACCCGCAGGCCCAGCCGGCGATCGTCCAGGCGACCCAGGAGATCGCGGCCCTTGGCCAGTCGGCGACCACGGCGATCGGCAGCGCCTTCGACGGCGCGATCAACGCCGCCGATGACATCGCCGCAGCGGTCGAGGCGGCCGAGGCGGCCGTCGCGAGCGCGGCCAACGCTGTGGCCAGCGGCTTCGAGTCTGTCTTCTCGGGCTGGTGAATCCCGCGCGGGCGGTGCTCGGCTGGCAGCAGGCCATCGGCGCCGGCCAGGTACGAACGACGACGGCGGAACTGCTCAGGGCGGGCACCGCGACCTTCGCCACCCAGGCGGCGGTGGTCGCGGTGCTCGCGCCGACCAGCCCGGCCCAGGTCGCTGCCTGCCTGCGGATCGCCCACGCCGAGCGGGTGCCGATCCATCCGGTGTCCCGCGGCCTGAACTGGGGGCTGGGGTCACGGGCGCCGGCGGTGGCCGGCGCCGTCCTCGACCTGTCGGGGCTTGACCAGATCGTGGACGTCGACGAGCCCCGAGCGACGGTGACCGTCGAGCCCGGCGTCACCTTCGCTCAGCTCGATGCTTTTCTCACCGGACGCCAGTCGCAGCTCTTCCTGCCGACGATCGGCGGGTCGGGCCAAGCCAGCATCGTCGGCAACGCTGTCGAGCGCGGGCACGGTATCGGCCCGAACCCCCGCCGAGCCGATGCGGTGGCTGCGATCGAGGCGGTCCTGGCCGACGGAAGCGAGGTCAGGACCGGCTTCGCCGGCGCAACCACGTTCTCCGGTGCCGCCGCTCACCGACATGGTGTGGGGCCGTCGCTGGCCGGACTGTTTCTGCAGGGTCGGCTGGCAGTCGTCACCCGGATGACCTTGCATCTCGAACGGCGGCCGGAGGCGTTGACGCTGTTCGGTGGCCGGATCGGTGACGGCCCGGCGCTGGCCGGTGTGCTGGAGCTGCTTCGTCCGATGCTGCTCGACGGCTCACTGGGCCGATCGCTGTTCACCGTGTGGAACAGGTACAAGTACGCGGCCTGCCGGCAGAGCTACCCGTGGGAGGCCATGCGGGGCGAGGTGCCGCTGGACCTTGCGGCGGTGGGGACCCAACCCGACTGGCTCTTCACCGGCGCGCTCTACGCACCGTCGGTTGCCCACGCCCGGGTGGCGAGGCACGCGCTGGCGAACCTGACCGGTGTGGTCGCGTCCTTCCGGATTCTCGAACCGGAGGACCCGGAGTTCCACCGGGCGGCGCCGAAGTTCCTCGGCACGCCCGGTCCGGACAACCTGCGCTCGATGTACTGGCGTAAGCCGAGAGGCATGCCGGACTCGCCCGAGCCGGAACGAGATCGGTGTGGGGTGCTGCAACTGTGCCCGCTGCTGCCGATGGGAGGCGACGCGCTGCCGGCCATCCAGGACATCGAGTCGCTGGCGCTGGCCCACGGGTTCGAACCGCAGATCGGCTTCGACTGCACCGACCCGCGAACCATCGAGGCATTCGTGACCCTGAGCTTCGATCGGGATGTCCCGGGGGAGGACGAGCGGGCCCTGACCTGCCACGATGCGATCCTGAACAGCCTCGACCAGGCGGGGTTTCCGCCCTACCGGCTCGGGGTGCAGTCGGCTGGCTGGCAGCGCAAGGACAGTGACCGGCAGCAAATCCTGATTGACCGGATCAGGACCGTACTCGATCCGCACGGCGTGGTCGTCTGATCTCCTAACCCGCATCGTATCCCGCATCGCCTGATTCGGGCCGCGCGCGGCGACGGCAGGGTGATGTGGCGCCTCCACCGAGTAGAGGCCATGCTGGGGCGATGGCTCCCGTGGACCCGCAGACCCTCGACCCGGCGAGCCTGGGCCACGCCCTGGAGCAGGCGGGTTACCTGCCCGACGAGGGGCTCAGCACCGCGGCCTTCCTCGCGCTGCGGATGCACCGGCCGCTGTTCCTGGAAGGCGACGCCGGCGTCGGCAAGACCAGCCTGGCGCACGCGCTGGCCGAGGTGACCGGCGCCGACCTGGTCCGGCTGCAGTGCTACGAGGGAATCGATGCCTCCCAGGCGCTCTACGACTGGGACTTTCCGCGCCAGGTGCTGCACCTGCGGGCGACCGAGGCAGCAGGCGGCGGTGGCTACCACGACGCCCGGGAGTTGGAACATTCGCTGTATGACCGGCGGTTCCTGATCGCCCGGCCAATCCTGCGGGCGCTGGAGCACAGCCCGTCGGTGCTGCTGATCGACGAGATCGACCGGGCCGACGACGAGTTCGAGGCGTTCCTGCTCGAGGTGCTGGCCGACAACGCCGTCAGCATTCCCGAGCTCGGCACCATCCGCGCCGAGACGCCGCCGCTGGTGGTGCTCACCTCCAACCGGACCCGGGAGGTGCACGACGCGCTGAAGCGGCGCTGCCTCTACCACTGGGTGGCGCACCCGTCCTATGAGCGCGAGGTGGCGATCCTGCGCCGCCGGCTGCCCGAGGTGAGCGAGCGGCTGGCCCGCGAGGTGGCCGCCGCCGTCCGCCGGATGCGCGAGGCCGATCTGCTCAAGCCGCCGGGGGTGGCCGAGTCGATCGACTGGGCGCAGGCGCTGCACCTGCTCGGTGCCGACAGCCTGGACGCCGAGCGGGCGGCGGCCACTCTGGGCGCGGTGCTGAAGTACCAGGAGGACGCGGTGCGGATCCGCGACACCGTGCTCGCGGAGCTGGCCGGATGAGTGCTGGCCCGACGAACGCTGGCCGGACGAGTGCTGGCCGGCCGGGCGCCGGCCCGGCCCCGGGGCCGGTCGCCGGGCATCCCGTGGCGCGCCGGGACTTCGTCGAGGTGGTGCTGGGCTTTGCCCGGACCCTGCGGCACGCCGGCGTACCGGCCGGGCCGGACCGGGTGCAGGCGATGCTGACCGCGCTGGGCCACTTGGACGTGCTGGACCCGAACCAGGTCTACTGGGCCGGCCGGCTGACCCTGTGCGGCGATCCGGCCGACCTGGACCGCTACGACGCCGCGTTCGCGCTGTACTTCGGCGGCCGGCGGCCAGCCGCGGGTCGGACCGCGACCGACCCGCCGCCGATGCTGCGGCCGGCGCCGTACGAGCCGGACACCGCCGGCGAGCAGCAGCAGGACGAGGACAGCCCGGCCTTCGCGGTGCACGCCAGCCGGCACGAACTGCTGCGGCACAAGGACGTCGGCGCGCTCAGTCCCGGCGAGCGGGAGCAGCTGCAGCGGCTGTTCGCACTGCTGGCACCGCGGGCCTCGGGACGGCGGTCGCAGCGCTACACCGCCGCCCCGCGGGGCCGGGTGGACCTGCACCGCACGGTGCGCCGGATGCTGGCCCAGGGCGGCGAGCCGGCCGAGCTGGCCCGCCGGCGCCGGCTGCGCAAGCCGCGCCGGCTGGTGCTGCTGGTCGATGTCAGCGGCTCGATGGCGCCCTATGCCGACTGGCTGCTGCGCTTCGGTCACGCCGCCGTCCGGCGCGCGCCGTTCGGCACCGAGGTGTTCACCGTCGGCACCCGGCTGACCCGGGTGACCCGCGAGCTGCGGTTGCGCGATCCGGACGAGGCGCTGGCCGCCGCCGGCCGGGCGGTTCCGGACTGGCGGGGCGGCACCCGGCTCGGCGACACCCTGAAAGCGTTCCTGGACCGCTGGGGCCAGCGCGGGGTAGCCCGCGGCGCGGTGGTGGTGCTGTGCTCGGACGGCTGGGAGCGCGGTGACCCGGCCGAGCTCGGCAGCCAACTGGCCCGGCTGGCCCGGCTGGCGCATGCGGTGGTCTGGGTCAATCCGCACAAGGGCAAGGACGGCTTCGCACCGGTCACCGGCGGCATGGTCGCGGCACTGCCGCATATCGACTCGCTGGTGGCCGGGCACAGCTTCGCCGCCCTGGCCGAACTCGTCGAGGTGATCGCCGATGCGTGACGTGCTCGATCAGCTGCGGCACTGGTGGGACCAGGGCGCGGAGGTGGGGCTGGCCACCGTGGTGGCGACCTGGAGTTCGGCCCCGCGCCAGCCCGGCGCCTCGATGCTGGTCGGCCCGGACGGCAGCGCGGCCGGCAGCGTGTCCGGCGGCTGCGTCGAGGGCGCGGTCTACGAGCTGGCCACCGAGGTCCGCGACGGCGGCACACCGGTGCTGCAGCGCTACGGGGTCTCCGACGACGACGCGTTCGCGGTCGGCCTGACCTGCGGCGGCATCATCGACCTCTTCGTCGAACGGGTGGATCGGGACAGCTTTCCGGAGCTCAGCGCGGTGGCCGACGACATCCGGGCGGGCTGGCCGGTCGCGGTGGCCACCGTGGTGCAGGCACCGCCGGACCTGCTGGGCCGGCGGCTGGTGATCGGTCCCGACGCCGTGTCGGGCACCCTGCTGGCCGACGGCTCGCAGCGGCTGGTCGACGCGCTGCGCGACGACGCCCGCGGCCTGCTGGCGCAGGGCCGGACGGCCGTGCTGCACTACGGCCACGACGGCGAGCGCCGGGTGGACGACATCGCCGTGTTCGTGGCCAGCTATGCCCCGCGGCCACGGATGATCGTCTTCGGCGCGATCGACTTCGCCTCGGCGGTGGCCCGGATCGGTTCGTTCCTGGGCTACCGGGTCACGGTGTGCGATGCCCGGCCGATCTTCGCGACCCGGCAGCGGTTCCCGGATGCCGACGAGGTGATCGTGGAGTGGCCGCACCGCTACCTGGCCGGCACCGAGACCGACGAGCGAACGGTGATCTGCCTGCTCACCCACGACCCGAAGTTCGACGTGCCGCTGCTGGAGGTGGCACTGCGGATGCCGTTGGCCTACGTCGGCGCGATGGGCTCGCGGCGCACCAACGACGACCGGCTGCGGCGGCTGCGCGAGCTGGGCCTGACCGAGACCGAGCTGGCCCGGCTGCGGGCTCCGATCGGCCTGGACATCGGCGCCCGCACCCCGGAGGAGACAGCCGTCTCGGTGGCCGCCGAGATCATCGCGGCGCGCTGGGGCGGGTCCGGCCTGCCGTTGCGCAGCGCCGACGGCCCGATCCATGCGGCGGCGACCGCCCCGGAACCCGCCCGATGAGCCCCGGACGATCTTCTGCGGATCTCAGTGGTTGCGGTATCGACGTTTTAGGGATTGGCTGATCTTCCTCACCCACGATTCTCACCCCGATGCGAGCT
>JAVEEO010000506.1 GCA_030840415.1 Pseudonocardiales bacterium
CTAGAGGGCGTCGTCATCCCGTTCGCCGGTCCGCACCCGCACCACGGTCTCGACCTCGGTCACCCAGACCTTGCCGTCGCCGATCTTGCCGGTGCGGGCGGCCTCGACCATCGCCTCGACCACCTTGGTGGCGTCGTGCACCAGCACCTCGACCCGCACCTTGGGCACCAGGTCGACGGTGTACTCCGCGCCCCGGTAGACCTCGGTGTGGCCGCGCTGGCGGCCGAAGCCGGAGACCTCGCTGACCGTCAGTCCCTGGATGCCCAGGTTCTCCAGAGCCAGCTTGACCTCTTCCAGCTTGAAGGGCTTGATGATCGCGGTCACCAGCTTCATGCCTGCACCCTCTCACTGCTCCTGTTGGAACTGCTCGCGGCGGCTGCCGGCGCGTACTGCCCGCCGCCGGAGCCGGTCAGCGTACCGAAGTCGTAGGCGGTCTCACCGTGGATGGACAGGTCCAGGCCGGCGACCTCGTCCTCCTCGGTGACCCGGGTCTTCATCACCAGGCCGATCACCTTGGCGATCAGGTAGGTGCCGGCGAAGGAGAACGCCGTCACCACCGCGGCGGCCTCGGCCTGGTGCAGCAGCAGGTTCCAGCCGCCGTACTTGCCGCCGCCGCCGTAGAGGATGCCGTTGTTGGCAAGGGAATTCGTCACGTCGGTGGAGAAGAATCCCACCGACAGCGTGCCGATCCAGCCGCCGACGAAGTGCACGCCGACCACGTCCAGGGAGTCGTCGTAACCCAGCTTGTTCTTCAGGCCTATCGCGAACGCGCAGCCGACCCCGGCCAGCAGACCGATGACCAGGGCGCCGCTGACGCTGACGAAGCCGGCACACGGCGTGATCGCCACCAGCCCGGCCACCGCACCGGAGGCGGCACCCAGGGCGGTGGACTTGCCGTAGCGCACCTTCTCCACGATCAGCCAGCCGAGCATGGCGGTGGCGGTGGCGGTGTTGGTGTTCATCCAGGCGTAGCCGGCCAGGTTGTTGGCCGCCAGCGCCGAACCGGCGTTGAAGCCGAACCAGCCGAACCACAGCAGCCCGGCGCCCAGCATCACGAACGGGATGTTGTGACCGCGCATGTTCTCCCGGGGCCAGCCGCGCCGGCGACCCAGCACCAGGGCCATCGCCAGGCCGGCGGCACCGGCGTTGATATGCACCACGGTACCGCCGGCGAAGTCCTCGGCGAAGAACTTGCCGGTCGACCGCATCGACTGGTTGAGGAAGCCGTAGCCGTTGAACACCCAGTGCGCCACCGGGGCGTAGATCAGGATCGACCAGGCCGAGACGAAGGCGAGGAACGCGCCGAACTTCCACCGGTCCGCGGTCGAGCCGGTGATCAGGGCCGGCGTGATGATCGCGAAGGTCAACTGGAAGGCGACGAAGACCATCGTCGGCACCGTCTGGGCCGAGCCCAGGGTCGGCACCACGTCGGTGATGTTGTGCATCAGCAGGTAGTGCAGGTCGCCGAGGTAGCGGCCGGTGCCGCCGAAGGCCAGCGTGAAACCGATCACCACCCAGGTGACGCTGACGATCGCCATGGCGGCGAAGTTCTGCATCAGCATGGCCAGGGTGTGCTTGGCCCGGACCATGCCGCCGTAGAAGAAGGCCAGCGCCGGGGTCATGAGCAGGACGAGCGATGCCGAGGCCAGTACCCAGGCGGTGTCACCCCCGCTGAGGTTCTTGGGGTCGAAGGGCGCGTAGCTGGCAGCGGTACTGGTAGCGGCAAGAATGGCCTGTGACACTCGGATCTCCGCTTCTGTCGAATGCCGGGTGGGTGGGCACGCTGGAACGAGCATCGGCGGGAGCTGTTACGCCGGTTGCCCGGCTGTGTTTCGGGCTGATGAAATCGCCTCTGAAATCGCCTCTGAAATCGCCTCTGAGATCGCCACGACCGGGACCGGCCGCACCCGCCGGAGACAAAGCAGGCATAGCCGGCGACACGCCTGCCCAACCGGTAACCCTGTGTAACTGGCCTTGAGTCGGCCGGTAGCTTCGGGTCATGCCCAGCCTTACCCGCACCGAAGCGGTCGAGCGCGCCGCGTTGCTGACTGTCCGTAATTACCGGATCGCATTGGATCTGACCGGAACGGGCGGCGAGTTCGGCTCGGACACCACCATCGAGTTCTCGGCGACCGACTCCACCGCGAGCACCTTCCTCGACCTGCGGGCCCGCCGCGTGCTGTCGGTGCAGCTCAACGGCGAGCCGGTGGATCCGGCCGGGCTGGTCGACGGACGGCTGCCGCTGACCGGGCTGCGGGCCGACAACACCCTGCGAGTCCGGGCCCTGATGTCGTACTCGACCGACGGCGAGGGCATCCACCGGCACGTCGACCCGGCCGACGGCCGCACCTACCTGTACGCGATGTCCTTCCTGGACGCCGCGCCGCGCTGGTTCGCCTGCTTCGACCAGCCCGATCTCAAGGCCAGCTTCGACATCGAGGTGCGCTGCCCGGCGGACTGGAGCGTGATCGGCAACGGCTCGGCGACCCGGCTGGCCCCGGGGTCCTGGCGACTGGCCGGCACCCGGCCGCTGGCCACCTACTTCGTCACCCTAATCGCCGGCCCCTACGCCTCCATCATCGCCGAGCACGACGGCATCGCGCTCGGCCTGCACGCCCGGGCCTCGCTGGCCCCGTACCTGCGGGCCGAGGCACCCGAGCTGCTCGGCCTCACCACGGCGGCACTGGATCGCTACCACGAGCTGTTCGGCATCCGGTACCCGTTCGGCGAGTACCACCAGGCCTTCGTGCCGGACTTCAACGCCGGTGCCATGGAGAACCCCGGCTGCGTCACGCTGCGCGACCAGTTTCTCTACCGGTCGGCCGCGACCCGGGGCCAGCGCACCGACCGGGCCTCGACCATCGCCCACGAGATGGCGCACATGTGGTTCGGCGATCTGGTCACCATGCGCTGGTGGGATGACCTGTGGCTCAACGAGTCCTTCGCCGAGTACATGGGTTACCGGGTGTGCGCGGCGATGACCGGTAAGCAGAGCGGGTTGGCAGAGCTGGCCTGGATCGAGTTCGGCCTGCACCGCAAGGACTGGGGCCGGGTCGCCGACCAGGCGCCTTCGAATCATCCGGTGGCCGGCAACGGCTCCGAGGACGCCGCCGCCGCGTTGGCCGACTTCGACGGCATCTCCTACGCCAAAGGGGCTTCGGTGCTCAAGCAGCTGGCCGCCCACCTCGGTGACGAGGTGTTCTTCGCCGGCCTGCGCCGGCACTTCGAGCGGCACCGGTTCGGCAATGCCGAGTTCGCCGACCTGATCTCGGCCTGGACCGATGCCGGCGCGGTGGACCTGGAGCGCTGGGCTGAGGTCTGGCTGCGGACCAGCGGGCTGGACACCCTGAGCGCCGACCAGCGGGCGGCCAGCCCGGCCGGCGAGGCCGACCAGGCGGGCCCGGCCGGCCAGGTGTGGGTCAG
>JAVEEO010000517.1 GCA_030840415.1 Pseudonocardiales bacterium
CGGTAAACCGGCGACCGAAGGTCAGGCCGTACTGCAGCAGCGCCGCCGCCACCAGCAGGGCCACCCAGGGCGCCACCGACGGCCGGGACCCACCCGGCGGTACCGGCTGGCTGACGATGTCGATGACGTGCTTGATCACCAGCGGGACCGACACCGACACCAGGGCGCCGGCCACCGCCGCGCCGAACGCCCCGAACAGGTCGAACCGGTGCCGCAGGCAGTACCCAATCAGCCGGCGCAGCCAGGACGGCGCGCTGGCTGGCGGTGATGGCACTGATTCATCCTATTCGTTACTCGTTAGCCAGACGAACATTCTGGTGCGGGGCCGGGTCGCTAACCTTCTGCACATTGCCGGCCCTGTGATCGCCGGGTTGTGCGGCGACTTCCGGCATGCCCGGCTCAACCAGACCCGGCGTGGGCCGGTGTACCTGCGCTGCCAGCTGGCCAGCGTCGACCCGGCCTTTGCGCGCTACCCCCGGCTGCCGGTGCTGCGCTGCCCCGGATACCAGCCGGCTGAGCCGTCCGAGGGGATCTGAGTCAGACCAGGCTCGGCAGTACTCAGGCCGGCACCCTGGCGGTGCCGTGCAGCAGGTCGGCGGCCAGGTCACCGTCGGCCGCCACCCGGTCGAGTACCTCGCCGCTCTCCAACTGGCGCAGTCCAGGCTCGCTGAGCTCGTCCCAGGTCCGCGGCGTGGCCACCCAGGGCCTGGCCCGGCCGCGCAGCGAGTACGGGCAGATGGTGGTCTTGGCGGCGTTGTTCTGGCTCCAGTCCAGCAGCACCTTGCCGGTCCGCAGCGCCTTGGTCATGTTCGACACCACCAGCTTCGGGTGGCTGCGCTCCAGCGACTCGGCCAGCCGCTTGGCGTAGCCGTGCACCTTCTCGACCGGCTGCGAACCGTCCAGCGGCGCGTAGAGCTGCAGGCCCTTGCTGCCGCTGGTCACCGGGAACGCCGTCAGGCCGTCCTCGGCGAGCCGGTCGCGGATCAGCAGGGCCGCCTCGGCGCACTCGGCCAGGCCGGCCGGCGGGCCCGGGTCGAGATCGATCACCAGCCGGGTGGGATTGCGGACCGCCCCGCGCGGGCCGACCGTCCACTGCGGCACGTGCAGTTCCAGGGCGGCCAGGTTGGCCAGCCAGATCAGGTCGGCGGTCTTGGTCAGCACCGGAAAGGCCAGCGTCTCCCGGTTGCGGGACGAGCCGGGGGTGGGCAGCGTGACGGTGCGCAGCCAGGACGGTGCGTACTTGGGCAGGTTCTTCTCGTAGAACGGCGTGCTGCCGACGCCGTCCGGCCATCGGATCCGGGTCACCGGGCGGTCGGCGAGCTGGGGCAACAGCACCGGCGCGATCCGGGCGTAGTAGTCCAGCACCTGAGCCTTGGTGGTGCCGGCCTCCGGATAAAGGACCTTGTCCAGGCGCTTGAGGGTGAACTCGTGGCCGTCGACGCTGATCCGCTGGGCGTCGGGCTCAGGACTCACGGCGCACCTCGGCAGGCTCGAGATCGGTTCGAACGCCCCGGAACACCGGCTGGCGCAACCGGTTGCCGGTCGTCCAGCCGAGATGGCGCACCTCGATGACCACCACCGGCTCGCACCAGGTCGCGCCGGTCGCGTCCAGCCGCGGGATCTCGGTGCTGAACGGCGAGTCGGGGCGGTGCAGCGGGCCGAGCAGCCGCTTGAGCTCCCGGCCGGCCGCCCGGCTGATGCCGCTTCCCACCCGGCCGGCGAAGCTGATGCCGCCCGAGCCGTCCGGCATGCCCAGCAGCAGCGCGCCGATCAGCTCCGGAGAGCCGATCTCGGGACGCCAGCCGCCGACCAGGCAGGCCTGGTGGAACCGGTGCGCGGTCTTGATCCAGTCCGGGCTGCGCCGGCCGGGCTGGTAGGTCGACCGGCGGCGCTTGGCCACCACGCCCTCCAGGCCCTGGTCGAGGGTGGCGGCCAGCAGGGCAGGCCCGTCGTCGTAGACCGGGGAGGTGCGCCAGGTCGTCTCGGGCAGGCTGAGCCGGTCCAGGCTGGTGCGCCGCTCGGTCAGCGGACGCTGGGTCAGATCGACGCCGTAGAGCCGCAGCAGGTCGAAGGCCATCACCGTCACCGGCTGGGACTCGGCCAGCTCGCGGGCGCGCCGCTCGTCGCCGACGTGCATCCGGTCGGCGAGCGCGGCGAAGGACGGCACCCCCTCGCGCAGCGCGATGATCTCGCCGTCGATCAGCGCGTCCTTGACCGTACCGGTCACCGACACCAGTTCGGGAAAGCTCACCGTCACATCCCGCCCGGTGCGCGAGACCAACCGCAGTCCGGAAGGGCCGATGTCGGCCAGCACTCGCATACCATCCCACTTGACTTCGTGCTGCCAGTCCTTGCCAATTGGCTGAGAGCCGGGTGTGGCCAGCATCGGTCGCATAGGCTCATGCTGCCTGGACGGGCAAGTGGGCACCACCGTGAGGAGTAGAGATGAGAGCCATCTGGAAAGGCGCGGTGTCTTTCGGTCTGGTGAACGTGCCGGTACGGCTGTTCGCCGCCACCGAGGAGAACGATATCCGCTTCCACCAGGTGCATCGCGAGGACGGCGGCCGGATCCGCTACAAGCGGACCTGCAGCATCTGTGGCGAGGAGATCAGCTACGACGCGATCGCCAAGGGCTACGAGACCAGTGACGGCCAGTTGGTGATCCTGACCGACGAGGACCTCGACCAGTTGCCGGTGGCCACCAGCCACGAGATCGACGTGGTGGAGTTCGTGCCGAGCAACCAGGTCGATCCGATCCTGTTCGCCAAGACCTACTACCTCGAGCCGGACGCCAAGGCCGCCAAGCCCTACGCCCTGCTGCGCGAGGCGCTGATCGAGACCGAGCGGATGGCGATCGTCAAGGTGGCGCTGCGGCAGAAGGAGACCCTGGCGGTGCTGCGGGTCCGGGACAAGGCGATCCTGCTGCAGACCATGCTGTGGCCCGACGAGATCCGCAAGCCGGACTTCCCGATCCTGGACTCCGACGTCGAACTGCGCCCGCAGGAGTTGAAGATGGCCGCCTCGCTGGTCGAGAGCATGGCCGCCGACTTCGAGCCCGACCAGTTCTCCGACGACTACCGCGAGGCGGTCGTGGAGCTGATCGACGCCAAGCTCGAGCGCGGCGAGTCGGCCCAGCTGCCGGCCAAGGACGACAAGGACTCCGGCGGCAAGACCAGCGAGGTGATCGACCTGCTGACCGCGCTGCAGCGCAGCGTCGACCGGGCCCGGGGGACGGGCTCCGACGACACCGCGGACGGTGCGAAGTCCACCAGCGCCGAGGCCGAACCGGCCGCCAAGACGACAGCCAAGACGGCGGCGAAGAAGTCCGCGCCGGCCAAGAAGGCGCCGGCCAAGACCGCCGCCCGCGGCAGCCGTACCGCGGCGGCCAAGAAGGCGCCCGCGAAGAAGTCCGCGCCGGCCAAGAAGGCGGCGTCCAAGAGCGCCTGAGGTTGGTGCTGCCTCAGCAATTGCCTGCTACCGTAAGGGCATGCCCAGCTGCCCGGTGTTCCTGCCGCGCAGCTGGCGGCTGTCCGACTGACGGACGGCCAACACTCACCCCTGATCACCTACCGTGGGGCCGTCCTGCCGGACGGCCCTTCTCCTGTTTCGCGCCTCCGGCAGGTACGGCCCTCCTGTCGAGGAGGACCACCATGACCGCAACGACTCGTACCCACCACGCGCCAGCGCCGGCAGCGGGGCGGACGGTGACCGGCCGGGTGCTGACCGGCGACCGGCCGACCGGCGGCCTGCACCTGGGGCACTACTTCGGAACGCTGGCCAACCGAGTCCGGCTGCAGCAGCAGGGCTGCGAGCTGTTCGTGGTGGTGGCCGACTACCAGGTCATCACCGACCGGGACCGGCCGGTGGACCTGGCCGAGCGGCGTACCGCGATGGTGTTGGACTACCTGGCGTGCGGCATCGACGCCGAGGCCAGCACGATCTTCGCGCACAGCGCGGTGCCGGCCCTGAACCAGCTGCTGCTGCCGTTCCTGTCGCTGGTGAGCACCGGCGAACTGGACCGCAACCCGACGGTCAAGGAAGAGATCCGCACCGCGGACCGGTCCAGCGTGAACGGGCTGATGCTGACCTACCCGGTGCACCAGGCCGCGGACATCCTGTTCTGCAAGGCCGAACTGGTGCCGGTCGGCAAGGACCAGTTGCCGCACCTGGAGCTGACCCGGTCCATCGCACGGCGGTTCAACGAGCGCTACGGGCCGGTGTTCGGGCTGCCGGAGGGGCTGCTCGGCGCGGCCGGCATCCTGCTCGGGCTGGACGGCCGCAAGATGTCGAAGAGCCTGGGCAACGGCATCGCGCTCACCGACTGCCCGGATCAGGTGGCCGCCAAGGTGCGCGCGGCCCGGACCGATTCCGAGCGCCGGATCAGCTACGAACCGACCCGCCGGCCCGAGGTCGCCACCCTGCTGACCCTGGCCGGGCTGTGCCTGGACGAGGATCCGGCATCGGTCGCCGGGCGGATCGGCACCGGGGGCGCCGCCGAACTCAAGCGGGTGGTCACCGAGTCGGTGAACACACTGCTCGAACCGATCCGCATCCGGCGGGCCGGCTACGGCGCCGCCGACGCCGAGCGGGTGCTGCGCCGGGGCGCCGAGCGGGCCCGCGAGATCGCCGACGCCACGCTGGTCGAGGTGAACGCGGCGATGCGGATGGGCTGAGCTTCGTCGAAGCAACCCTCGATATGCGCGTACCGTGTGTAGAACTGCACACACACGAGAGAGTGGTTGCCATGGGCCGAGCGAACGTCTACCTGCCAGACGATCTGGAGCGCCGGGTGAAAGCCGCCGGAATCCCGATCTCGGAGGTGTGCCAGCGGGCATTGCTGGCCGCCGTGGTGGCGGCCGAGGGCGGTGGCCTGCCGTTCGGGCGCGAGATCGGGGCGCAGTTCCAGCGAGGCTGGCGGGCGGGCCAGCGCTGGACCGAGCAGGCCGCACCCGAGGTCCTGCTGACGCTGTTGCGCGATCAGCGGCTGGACGAGATCCCGGCCGAGGCGCTGCCGACCGACCTGTACTCGCTCACCGCCGAGCAGACCCTGGCCTGGGAGGCCGGCTTCTGCGAGGCGGCCCGGGCCGGGGTGCGGATCCCGGCACCGGCCGCCGCCGCGGGGGGCGAGGTGCTCGCCGAGCCGGCGCCGGGCGAGCAGCCCGTCGAGGCCGACGCTGCCGCCCCCGCCGAGACGGACTCGGCCGCAGCCGGCCCGGCCGAATCGGCCGGGGCAACCGAGCCGGCGGCTTCGGCGCGGGTGACCGGGCTGGGCGACGACTCGGGCTGCCAGATCGGCGTGACGCTGGACGGCCACCGGGTGTGCTTCGACCCGCACGCGGCGCTGCGGGCCGGCAAGAGCCCGGTGTTCGCCGTGCTGGGGCAGGCCGACGAGCGGGCCCGGCTGGTGCTGAGCGTGGCCCAGGACGCCGCTGCCCGCGGCACCGGCGTGGTGCTGGTCGACCTGTCCGGCCAGCTGGCCTCGCGGGCCGCGGGGCTGGGCAAGAACGTCCGGGTGGTTCGCCGGCCGCAGGCCGCGGTACCTCGGCTGGAGGACCTGGTGCAGGGCGCGGTGGGCCTGGGCGGGTTGTGGGACACCGTCGCCGGCCTGTCCCGCGGCGCCGGGCTGGTGCAGATGTTCACCGGCACCGGGGACGAGCGGATCGAGCCCGGCTACGTCACAGTGATCGCGCTGTCCGACGCCGGCCAGCTCGGTGCGGCGCTGCCGGCCATGCAGCTGCTCGGCCAACTGGCCTCCCGGGCCGACTTCCCCCGGCTGCTGCACGTGGACCTGCCGGCCGGCATCACGGTGCCGGCGCCGTTCGCGTCCCGGCTGAGCCGGATCGTGCGCACCGCCCGGCAGCAGAACACCGCGGTCGGGCTGTCGGCCGAGAGCGCGGAGACGGTCGGGCAACTGGCCGGTGGCGGCGCGCTGCTGTCCACCGCGATCGCCTTCGCCACCAGCAGCCCGGCCGAGGCCGAGGCGCTGCGCAGCCTGCTCGGCGCGGACGCCCCGATCCTGGTGAACCCGCCGGGCGGCCCGTTCCGGCCCAGCGAGGATGCCGATCTCACCTGGGCAGCGATGCGCGACCTGCACGGCCGGCTCGGCCAGGTGCGGATGGAAGGCTGGTGAGCTAGCTAGTCCGTCAGGTCGAGCACCAGCGGCGCGTGGTCGGACGGGCCCTCGCCGCGCCGGGCGTCCCGGTCCACCCACGCCGACTCGACCCGCTGGGCCAGCGCGTCGTTGACCAGCGCAAGGTCGATCCGCATGCCGCGGCCCTTCTGGAAACCGAGCATCCGCATCTCCCAGAAGGTGTAGGGCGGCCGGGCGTCCACGGCGTCGATCGAGGCCCGCGGCATCAGGTCGTGCAGTGGCGAGTCCGGACTGGCCTGCTGGATGGCGGTGACCGCGGCGCGCTCCGGGGTGCTGACGTGGGTGGCGCCGTCGAAGGCCGCGATGTCCCAGACGTCGCTGTCGAAGGGGGCCACGTTGAAGTCGCCGAGCAGCCCGTACGGCGCGGCCGGTCCGCGGACGGCCCGTTCGGCCACCGCCTGGGCACGGACGGCGTCGAGGAAGCGCAGCTTGTAGTCGAAGTGCTGGTGGCCGACCTGCCGGCCGTTCGGGACGTAGAGCGACCACAACCTGAGTCCGGCACAGCTGGCGCCGATGGCGCGATCCTCCACGGCGCCGTCGAACTCGGGCTGTCCGGTCAACCCGCGGGTGACCTCGTCCAGCCCCACCCGGGACAGGATTGCCACCCCGTTCCACCGGCCGGTTCCCAGGTGCGCCGATTCATAGCCCAGGTTCCGCAGCTCGCCGGCCGGCCAGGACTGCTCGGTGGCTTTGGTCTCCTGGGCCAGCAGGACGTCGGGCTGGCGCAGCTCCAGCCAGGTCAGCAGCCGGGGCAGCCGGGCCTTGACCGAGTTCAGGTTCCAAGTGGCGATGCGCATCCACCGATAGTGGCAGCCAGCGTTCTCGACCGGTCCGGCGGCCGGTTCGCGGGTCAGGGCACCGGGATCGCACGGCGTCGGGCAGAATCGCCGGCATGGCATACCGGTTGACTACCATTCCAGCAGCTGACGGGCGCGCGCTCGGCGTCGCGCAATGGGGTGCCCCGGACGGCACTCCGGTCTTCGCCCTGCACGGCACTCCGGGTTCGCGCTACGGCCGGCACCCGGACGAGGGCGCCCTGGTCGACGCCGGGCTACGGGTGGTGACCTATGACCGGCCGGGCTATGGGGTGTCGGGCCGGTCGCGGGGACGGCGGGTGGTCGACTGCGCCGCGGATGTGGCCGCGATCGCCGACGCGCTGGGCATCGACCGGTTCGCGGTCACCGGCGGTTCCGGCGGCGGCCCGCACAGCCTGGCGGTGGCCGCCCGGCTCGGCAACCGGGTCACGGCTGCCGAATGCGTGGTCGGGGTGGCTCCCTTCCAGGCCGAGGGCCTGGACTGGTGGGCTGGCATGGATCCGCAGAACGTCCAGGAATTCGGCTGGGCGATCGAGGGTGAGCAGGTCCTGCACGACAACCTCGCTCGGCAGGCGGAGCAGGACCTGGCCCGCATCGAGCAGGACCCGTCGAAGATCCTCTCCGATGATTGGGAGCTTGCCGACGCCGACCGGGCCAAGCTCGCCCGCCCCGATGTCCAGCGGGTGCTGGTGGAGGCCTTCCACGGCGCGTACGCCGCCGGCGTCTGGGGCTGGGTCGACGACGACCTGGCGTTCCTGACCGACTGGGGCTTCACCCTGGACGAGATCGCGGTGCCGGTGACGGTCCGCTACGGCGCCCAGGACGTCCTGGTGCCCGCCGGTCACGGCGACTGGCTGGCCTCGCACGTCCCCGGAGCGAAGGTCGTCGTGAGCACCGACGGCGGCCACCTGACCGATCCCGACACCCGGGTCGAGGAACTGCGCGCGCTGGTCGCGGCCGGCTGACCCTTCCCACTGCCGCGCGGCGTACTAAATCGCCGGTATGCCTCTCCTTGCTAGTGCTCGGCGGCTAGGGTGCCGGCGCGGGCAGGGAGGTCTGCGGTGCGACGACACGTTGAGAACGGCGGGCTCACGGTGCATGCCGTGGCCGGCAACCACGCGGTCTTCTTCGGCTTCGACCTGGCCGACGAGGTGCGGGCAGGCTGCCTGGGATTCGCCATCCGCCGTGAGGACCTCACCGATCACTCGGCGCGCTGGATGTCGGGTTTCAAGACCTTCCGGTCCCAGGTGGCCGAACCCAACCTGACCGCGGCCTACCCGACTGAGACCAACCCGATCCAGGGCATGTGGTGGGGCGATTACACGACCAAGCCCGGGCACTCCTACCGCTACACCGTGGTGCCGCGCTACGGCAGCCCCGACGAGCTGACCAGCAGGGATTCGGTCTCGGCGACCCTGGACGTCACCACCAACGACCCGGACGCCGGCATCCACGGCATCTACTTCAACCGCGGGGTGGCGGCCAGCCAGGCCTACGCCGCCAGGTTCGGTGACCCGCCGGACCAGCTGCCGCCTGATCGCCGGGCGGCAGCGCTGACCTGGCTGTCGCGCGGCCTACACGAGGCGCTGATCGCGTTCCTCACCACCGACGCCGGACCGGCGCTGGCGCTGCGGGCCGCGGTCTACGAATTCACCGAACCGAGCGTGCTGGCGGCGTTCGCCCAGGCCCGGGCAGCCGGGGCCGAGGTCCAGGTGGTCTATCACGCCGACGGCGACCAGGGTGCCCTGAACGAGGCGGCGATCCAGGCCGCCGGCCTGGACCGCGCGATGCTGATCCCGCGTACCCACGCGGTGATCGCGCACAACAAGTTCGTCGTCCGGGCCGACCGGCTCGCGGACGCCACGCTGGCCGCCGCGCAGGTCTGGACCGGCTCGACGAACCTCAGCCAGGGCGGGATCTTCGGCCACTCCAACGTCGGCCACGCCGTCCGCGACCCAGGCGTCGCCCGCGCCTACCTCGGCTACTGGGCCGAACTGTCCGGCGACCCCACCGCCCACCCCCTCAAGACGTGGGTGTCAGCGAACAGCACCTTCAACGGCGCCGCGGAGGCAACGGCTGGCATCCATACCCTGTTCAGTCCCCGGATGGACCTGCGTCCGCTCGACTGGTACGCCGCGGGTTTCACCGGCAGCACCGCGACCGCACATATCACTCTGCCGTTCGGCCTGGATGACAAGCACTTCGAGCCAGCCGTCACCGCCATGGCAGCAGACGGGCCGCTGCGCTTCGTCATGCTGAACACCCAGGATGACCACCAGGACACCTGGTCACGAGACCAGGCCATACAGGTCGCAGTCGGCGCCGAAGGCGGCCCTGACGTGCTCTCGCGATGGGCAAAAGAGACGCTGACCGGCTTTAACGGACATGTCGACTACCTGCATACGAAAATTCTGCTCGTAGGCGCTCTCGGGGAAACGCCGACTACCATCTCCGGGTCCGCGAACTTCTCCGAAGCCTCGACCACCAGCAATGACGAAAATATGCTGGTCATTGCCGGGGACCGCGACGTCGCTGACGTGTACTTCACCGAATACATGCGGATCTTCCAGCACTTCTACGCCCGCTGGTGGGCGGCGAAGCTCGGCACTGCCGGTGCAGACAGCCACAGCTTCCTCACCGAGGACGACAGCTGGCAAGCCCCCTACTGGACCATGAGCCCTAAATCACGGGAACGCGATCTCTATGCGCATCAGGTGGGCGGCAACGGCTGAATACCTTGGTGACCCTGGTCAACTCGGGCGTACTGATCATGACCGGTCTT
>JAVEEO010000528.1 GCA_030840415.1 Pseudonocardiales bacterium
ACCTCGTCAACGCTGACAACCGCTCCCGATCACCAACACGCAAACCAAGAGCAGGCGCAGGACGAGCAGGCATAACCCATTCTCGCGCACCGGCAAGCGCAAACTAACTAATGACACGCGCCACTAGAACAAGGCGTTCGCCAGCTCGCGGCGGGCCGGTGGCACCCGCGGGTCGTCCGGGCCGAGCAGTTCGAAGTACTCCACCAGCCGGTCCCGGACCGGCATCCGGTCCTCGCCACGCAGCCGCCGCACCAGGCCGACCAGCCGGCTGAAGGCCGCCTCTATCTGGTTGTTCGCCAGCTCCGCGTCGGCTGCGGCCAACTGGGTCGGCACGTCGTCGGGCGCCAGCACCGCCGCGTGCAGCGCGTCCGGCGGCAGCACCGACAGCCGGCGCAGCAGCCCGACCTGGCGCAGCGCCAACTGGGCCTCGAGGTTGGCCGGCTCGGCGTTCAGGATCGCCTGGTAGCGCTCGGCGGCCAGGTCGAAGACGCCGGCCTCCAGCGCGTCCTCGGCAGCGGTGAACCGCTCGTCCTCCGGCGGTGCCGGCGGCCCGTCCGGCTGGGCGCCGTCGGGTGTGGCCGTCGGCCCGGACAGGCCCGCCTGGCTGGCGGCCTGCAGCAGCGCCGCCAGGAACTCGCGCACCTGCGGCTCGGGCAGCGCACCCTGGAAGCCCGGCACCAGCTGACCGCCGATCACCGCGAACACCGTCGGAATGCTCTGCACCTGCAGCATCTGGGCGATCCGCTGGTTGGCCTCGACGTCGACCCTGGCCAGCACCCAACTGCCGCCGGCCTCGTTCGCCAGCCGCTCCAGCAAAGGCGAGAGCTGCTTGCACGGCTCGCACCAGTCCGCCCACAGGTCCAGCAGCACCGGCACCTGGAACGAGCGGTCCAGCACCTCGGCCTGGAAGTTGGCCTCGGTGGCGTCGAGAACGTAGGAACCGCCGGCCGGCGGCGGGGCGGTGGCGGCACGAGCGGCCGCTTCAGAGCGGGCCTTCACGGCGGCCAGGTCCACCGCGCCCGACATCGCCGCGATGGCGGCCGGCGACGGGGCGGGCGGGGTGGAGGAACGGTTGGGACGGGAACCAGGACGCATGTCAGCCATTTTTCCAGTCGGGATTCAGCGGCCGGTCAGCGCCCTGCCGCACCGGCTCGCCGAGTCCCCATCAGCGTCCATCCGATGAGCTCTCAGAACCGGGCCGGCTCGCGGTGCTCGCCCCACAGCGGCTTGAATGCGTTGCAGATCTCGCCCAGGGTGGCCTCGGCGCGCACCGCGTCCAGCATCGCCGGAACGGTGTTCTCATCCGCCTCCGCGGCGGCCACCATCCGCTTCAGGGCCGCGTCGACGACACTGTCGTCGCGGCCGGCCCGCCGGCGCTGCACCAGTTCGCGCTGCTCGAGCTCGACCTCGTGGGAGACGCGCAGGATCTCCAGCGGCTCGCCGTACTCGCCCTGGTGGACGTTGACCCCGACCACCCGCTTGTCACCCTTCTCCAGCGCGACCTGGTAGCGGAACGCCGACTCGGCGATCTCGCCGGTGAACCAGCCGTCCTCGATGCCGCGCAGCAGCCCGGCGGTCATCGTGCCGTCGCCGCCCATCTCCTTGATCTGGTCGAAGATCTTCTCGGCTTCGGCCTCGATCTTGTCTGTCAGCGCCTCGACGTACCAGGAGCCACCGAGCGGGTCGGCGACGTTGAGCACACCGATCTCCTCGGCGATCACCTGCTGGGTGCGCAGCGCGATCTGGGCGGACTTGTCGGTGGGCAGCGCCAGCACCTCGTCGAGGGCGTTGGTGTGCAGCGAGTTGGTGCCGCCCAGCACCGCGGCCAGGGCCTCGATGGCGGTCCGGACGATGTTGTTCTCCGGCTGCTGCGCGGTCAGCGACACCCCCGCGGTCTGGGTGTGGAAGCGCAACTGCTGGGCCTTGACGGTCTGGGCGCCGTAGACGTCGCGCAACCAGCGTGCCCAGATCCGGCGGGCGGCGCGGAACTTGGCGATCTCCTCGAAGAAGTCCAGGTGGGCGTCGAAGAAGAACGACAGGCCCGGCGCGAACTGCTCGATGTCCAGGCCCCGGGACAGTCCCAGCTCGACGTAGCCGAAGCCGTCGGCGAGGGTGAAGGCCAGCTCCTGCGCGGCCGTCGCCCCGGCCTCGCGGATGTGGTAGCCCGACACCGACAGCGGCTTGTAGGCCGGAATGCCCTCGGCCACGAACTCCATCAGGTCACCGATCAGCTTCAGGTGCGGCCGCGGGGGGTAGATCCACTCCTTCTGGGCGATGTACTCCTTGAAGATGTCGGTCTGCAGGGTGCCGTTGAGCCGGGAGACGTCCACGCCCTGGCGCTCGGCGGCGACGACGTACATGCAGAACACCGGAACCGCCGGGCCGGAGATGGTCATCGAGGTGGTGACCGCACCCAGGTCGATGCCGTCGAAGAGGATGTCCATGTCGGCGGCCGAGTCGATCGCCACGCCACAGTGCCCGACCTCACCGAGCGAACGGGGGTCGTCGGAGTCCCGGCCCATCAGGGTGGGCATGTCGAAGGCGACCGAGAGGCCGCCGCCGCCGGAGGCCAGGATCATCTTGTAGCGCTCGTTGGTCTGCTGGGCGTTGCC
This sequence comes from Pseudonocardiales bacterium, assembly GCA_030840415.1. Classification (GTDB taxonomy): domain Bacteria; phylum Actinomycetota; class Actinomycetes; order Mycobacteriales; family Jatrophihabitantaceae; genus Jatrophihabitans_A. The sequence continues at coordinate 2,613 of JAVEEO010000528.1, forward strand.
GAAGCCGGCGAACTGCCGGATCGTCCAGGGCTTGCCCCGGAAACCGCTGGCGTGCAGACCGCGGGTGAACGGGAACTCCCCCGGCCAGCCGATCCGGTCGAAGCGGTCGTCCTCGCTGCCCTCGGCCGGCCCGTAGACCGGCTCGACCTCGACACCGGACAGGGTGGTGAAGTCACGCTCGGCGATCCGGGAGCTGTCGTAGCGCTGCTGCCAGCGGGCGCGGCCCGCCTCGATCTGTTCGGGGTCCATGGCTGTGATGCTACTAGGACGTCCGACTAAATGCTAGGACGTCCTAGTAGTTGTCGCTAGCATCTCCCGCTCGGTCCTCTTCGTTGCCTGGCGCGGCCCGAATTGCGAGCAATCAGATAATCCGTACCCTGGCCGGTACCGACATCGATCCGGTCTCCAGGAGGTAGCCGTGCTCCGAACCACCAAGGCCAAGGTCCTTCCGCTGGTCACCGCCCTGGCGGCCTGCTCGCTGGCGGTGGTGGGAGTGGTGCACAGCGGGCCCGCCACCGCCAACACCGGCTATCCGGTGTGCGTCGCGGCGGGCACCCCGGTCAAGACCGGCCCCGGCGGCACCACCACGTACACCATGAATGCCCAGCAGGCCTGGCACGTCTACACCGAGGAAGCCAATCAGTGGACGCAGGGCTACGTCAGCCGCACCGATCCGGTGCAGCGCGGCTGGGTGTGGGGCGGGCACTTCGACTACTCCAGGACCCCGATCGCCTCCCCCAGCGGCGGCGACTACTGCCCATAGACCGTTTGCCCATAGACCGTTTTGCCCATAGACCGTTTCCGGACCCGCGGGACGTCCCGGATCCTTGGCGCACCGTCCCGGGTGCTCAGCGTGTTTCGGCCGTTTCGACGTTCTCCATTTCGAAGAAAGGGGCCTAGCCCATGTCTCATCGAACCCGCCGCCGGTTGCTTGCCGCGAGCATGACGGTGCTGGCCAGCGCCGGCCTGCTGACGGCGACCTCGGCACCGGCCGGCGCCGTCACCGACCCCGATCGCGGCATCTGCCAGGACGGCACCAACTCCAACCCGCCCGGCATGTGGCTGCGCAACCCCGACAACATCGGTGAGAACCTGCTGTTCCTCACCAAGACCGGCTACGCCGGCTCGCAGGACCACTTCTACATCACCGGCGAATTCACCAAGACCAACGGTGCGCACTGGTGGGTCGGCTACGGCTACGACGTCGACAACGGCATCAAGCGCTACGGAGCCGCCTTCGACCAGTGGGTGGCCCGCTCCGGCGGCGGCTGCCCCTGAGAAACCGCCCGTGAGAAAGCGGTCCGGCCGCGCCCCCTGGTGGGCGGCCGG
>JAVEEO010000542.1 GCA_030840415.1 Pseudonocardiales bacterium
CAGCGCCGAATCCAGCGATCCTCAGAAGTTTGGTCGCGACCTTGTTGAAGAGATGCGGCGCAATCGCGTTCTCAGCGCTCATCTCCCTCAGTGGGAAGCCGATTTTGGCGGCGAACTCAAGATCAACGTCGGCGTTGGGGGCTTGATCCTGGAGGGACACGCGGCTCGCCGGCGGGCTGAGGTCGAGCGGGACTTGTTTCGTGCCTGCGCCGACGCTTGCCGCCAGATCAAGCCGTACCGACTGGTCTTCATCTTCGATGAGATCACCGCGCTGGCAGCTCGCTTGGGCCGGCTTGTGCCGGGTGGGCCAGAAGAATTTCTCCGCTCGCTGCGGGTTCCGCGCCAAGAACTGTCCGGGATCGCGATGATCTTTGCCGGGTCCGTAGGGCTGCATCACGTCTTGAGCGAACAGTCACCCGTGAACGATCTCGACCCGGTGACCGTCGGTCCGCTCGGCCACCCGGATGCGCTGTACCTTGCCCGCTGCCTGTTGAGAGGGGCTGGCATCTCCCCAGCTGATGAATTGCCTGTCGCGCAGTCAATTGTCGAGCAAACCTGCGCCATCCCGTTCTACATCCACCGGCTCGTTCAAGACCTGACCGAACGAGGCGCAAGCAGACCGAGCGAAGCTGATGTGGTGGCGATGGTCGATGATGCGCTGCGTGATGACCGGTGGGAGATGCAGCATTACCGTGATCGGATACCCAGGTATTACGGCGACGATGCGGATCTGGTGAATTTCATGCTCGATGAGTATGCGGCTGCCGATCAACCACTCACCGTTGAGAATATCGTCGACCGGCTCGCTGCGACCGAGTTGGCTCACCAAGCGCGCCGCCCGAGGGTACTGAGCCTGGTCGACCGCCTGGAGGATGATCACTACCTGGTGAGAGTGGCGGCCGCTGATCGGTTCGCTACTTCGTTGCTGCGCCGAGCGTGGCTGGCGATGAAACGATGATCGCAGGCGGATCCTCACGTCCTGGGCGCCGTATCCGACCGTTCACGCCCTCGCAGGAACCGGCCGCGGATCTGTCAGATCGCACAGTCGGACGGGAGGAGATCCTCGACATCCTGGTTGATCGGCTGGTCAGTGCCGCGACGTCTGGAAACCGTGCCCACAGCCTCCTGGTCGGGCCGCGTGGCTCGGGAAAGACCCATCTGCTCAATGTGGCCATTCATCGAGCGCAGCAGCGGCCGGAGGTCCGAGAGCGGCTGAGATTCGTTCGCTTCGACGAGGACGCAGTGGGCATCACCCGCTACTTCGACATCTTGCACGAGGTGTTGACCAGGCTCAGCGCTGGGCAATCCAGTGCCCGAAGGGCTGTGTTGCCGGCGAGTCCAGAAGCAGCCGTGGCCGACGCGTTGGATGGCAAGGTGCTGGTTCTGGTGATCGAAAACCTCGATCGGATATTTCGTGCGTTCGCCGAAGGCGGTCAGCAGGACCTTCGGTCCTGGGTGGAGAACTCGGGGCAGGTGATAGTGCTTGCGACGACACCCATGCTGTTCCCCGGCGTCAGCGATCGGGCGTTGCCGTGGTGGGGAAACTTCGGCATCTCGCATCTGGACGAACTCACCGTCGAACAGGGCCGTGAGTTGCTGATCAGACTCGCCCGCAGCTCGGGTGACACCGCGCTGGCCGACTTCTTGGCGACCGACAAGGGGGAGGCTCGGCTGCGAGCGATCAATGCCCTGGCTGGCGGTTCGCCGCGGATCTGGATGATCTTGTCCGAGTGCCTGACCGTCGAATTACTCGATGAACTGGTGCCGGCAGTCGAGGCGCTGCTCGAAGGGTTGGTGCCGTACTACCAGCAGTTGCTGTGGGACCTGTCGCCGGTCGAGCAGCGACTCGTGCGTGAATTGGCCGACGGACCGCATCAGGCGGCGACGGTTGCCGAGCTTGCGAAGTCGGCTGGCATCGAACAACGGGTGGCCGCCTCGACCCTCGGACGTCTCGCTGACATTCGCTGGGTGCGGGCAGAAAAAGTGCCCGAGCTGGACAAGCGATCGACGTGGTACCGGCTGCGGGAACCGATGCTGCGCCATCACTTCCACTACCGCTCTGCCACCGATCAGCCGTTGCCGCTGATCGTGGAGATCCTGCGCGCCTGGTACGACCCGGACGAGCGGCGTGCTCAGCTCGCCCTCGCCGAGCCGGGTTCGGTCCTGGAACGGTTTGCTGCCGCATCGCTGTTCGGAGAATCGAGCCGCTTCGGCAGAGGTTTTCTCCAACGCGACCTTGATGAGCTGCAGGCCGAGGCGCGGACCTGGGTACACGGCGAAGGCGCGCAATCGCGCACACCCGAGGCGGGCAGCCTGATCGATCTTGCGGTGACTGCAGCGCGGTTCGGTCCGGATAAGGCTGCCGATTCGATCCGTGTCCGCGACCTCGACACCAGCACCGGAGCAGTCGCCGACGAGATCACCCAGCATGCCAGCGACGCGGATTGCGCCGGCTCCGTCGAGGACCGCTTCGCGGAGTTGCTTCGAGTCGCCGCCGCTGCCACTACCGGCCGCACCCAGCAGGTTCTCGAGCTCGAGCTGGCGAGCTGGGGCGCCGGCGCCCCTGCCCAAGCGGCCGTTCAGTTGGCGGACCTGACAGCCCGGCTGGGCCAGGACGACCCGCTGGCCCTTGACACACGTCTGCGGCAAGCCTGGTTCACCGCGTGGGCGGGTGATCCGCCGTCGGCGCGGGAGCAGTCGCAAGCATTGGTGGCCGATTGCGCACGACTGTTCGGGCCAGACGATCCCGACACCTTGAAGGCACGATTCCAGTTGGCTGCCTTCACCAGCCTGGCGGGCGATGCGCTGGCTGCGAGAGGACAGTTCGTGGACCTGGCGGCTGATATCGCCCGGGTATACGTAACAGTGAATGTGGTTCACGCGAGTATCGAATTACAGCTTGCTTTCGTCGCCTACCAACTGGGAGAGCCGGTGCGTGGCATCAACCATGCTCGTGCCGTGCTCGATATGCCCGTCCTGCATGACACAAGGTTGCGAACGTTGACCACTTCGGTGATCCGGCTCGGAATCCAGCGCTTGCTGTCCGGCGAGTCAACTCAACCATCCGAGGCCGACGATCCCGAATCCCAGTTGGCTGCAACGCTCCAAGCCGCGGTGGCTGGATCGGCTGAGGCAAAGGTGCGACTGCCGTCGGAGTTGGTCGAGATCGTCGAGAGTCTTCGAGCGTCGCCGGAGAAGATCGGGTCGCGCTGATGCCGCCCTTCCGGCGGTGGCAAGATCCGTAGGGTGAGAAGCGAGGGTCCGTCGGTGGTGTCGGTCAACCTGCAGGCCAGGCACCGGTTCAGCAAGACGCCCGCCGAGCGGATCACCCTGCTCGCCGGCCTCGGCGTGGAAGGTGACGCGCACGCCGGCACCACCGTCAAGCACCGCAGCCGGGCCCGCTGGAACCCGTCGCTGCCGAACCTGCGCCAGGTACACCTGCTGCCCGCCGAACTGTTCGACGAGCTGGCTGCCCACGGCTTCGAGATCGCGCCCGGCGACCTCGGCGAGAACGTCACCACCCGGGGCATCGACCTGCTCGGCCTGCCCACCGGCACCCGGCTCAGCCTCGGGGAGACGGCCGAGATCGAGGTCACCGGCCTGCGCAACCCCTGCGTCCAGATCGATCGGTTCCGGCCCGGGCTGCTTAAGCAGGTGATCGACAAGGACGAGCATGGCAACCTGATCCGCAGGGCCGGCATCATGGCCGTGGTGCTGCACGGCGGCCCGGTGTCGCCGGCTGATCCGATCACGATCCGGCTACCCGCCGAACCGCACCGGGCGCTCGAGCCGGTCTAGAACGGCTCGCCCGGCGTTGCCGGGGCGTTCGGTGCGCGACCACCCGGTGGCGACCCCCTAGACTGGGCCCGTGGCGCGCGGAGACGGCAAGCTGACCCATGAGCTCGATCCTCACGACCAGGGCCCGCAGGACCAGTGCGGCGTCTTCGGTGTCTGGGCCCCCGGCGACGAGGTGGCCAAGCTGGCCTACTTCGGGATGTACGCCCTGCAGCACCGGGGCCAGGAGGCCGCCGGCATCGCGGTGAGCGACGGCTCCTCGATCCTGGTCTACAAGGATCTCGGCCTGGTCTCCCAGGTGTTCGACGAGGCCACCCTGGCGACGCTCAAGGGGCACATCGCCCTCGGCCACACCCGCTACTCCACCACCGGCTCGTCCACCTGGGAGAACGCCCAGCCGGTGTTCCGCACCACCAAGGCCGGAACCGGCATCGCGCTGGCGCACAACGGCAACCTGGTCAACACCGCCGAGCTGCACGAGGCCGCCAGCGGCAACGGCGGCCGGGACCGGGGCTCGCTGACCGCCAGCACCGACTCGGACCTGATGACCGAGCTGCTCGCCGCCCACCCCGACGTCTCGGTGGAGGAGGCCGCGATGCGGGTGCTGCCCACCATCAGGGGCGCCTTCTCGCTGGTGTTCATGGACGAGCACACCCTCTACGCCGCCCGCGACCCGCAGGGCGTCCGGCCGCTGTCGCTCGGCCGGCTCGATCGGGGCTGGGTGGTCGCCAGCGAGTCCGCCGCGCTGGACATCGTCGGGGCCTCCTTCGTCCGCGAGATCGAGCCGGGCGAGCTGGTCGCGATCGACGAGGACGGCCTGCGCTCGCAGCGCTTCGCCAACCCTGACCCCAAGGGCTGTGTCTTCGAGTACGTCTACCTGGCCCGGCCGGACACCACCATCGCCGGCCGCTCGGTGCATTCCACCCGCCTGGAGATCGGCCGCCGGCTGGCCAAGGAGCACCCGGTCGAGGCCGACCTGGTGATGCCGACACCGGAGTCCGGCACGCCGGCCGCGATCGGCTACGCCGAGGCGTCCGGCATCCCGTACGGGATGGGCTTGGTCAAGAACGCCTACGTCGGCCGGACCTTCATCCAGCCGTCCCAGACCATCCGGCAGCTCGGCATCCGGCTCAAGCTCAACCCGCTGCGCGACGTCATCCGCGGCAAGCGGTTGGTGGTGGTCGACGACTCGATCGTGCGGGGCAACACCCAGCGCGCGGTGGTCCGGATGCTGCGCGAGGCCGGCGCGGTCGAGGTGCACGTCCGGATCGCCTCGCCGCCGATCGAGTGGCCCTGCTTCTACGGCATCGACTTCGCGACCCGGGCCGAGCTGATCGCCAGCGCGCTGGACGTCAACGGCATCCGTGCCTCGCTCGGCGCGGACTCGCTGGGCTACCTGTCCCTGGACAGCCTGATCGCGGCCAGCGAGCAGCCCAAGACCCGGTTGTGCCGGGCCTGCTTCGACGGCAACTACCCGATCCCGCTGCCGCGGGTGGTCGGCAAGCACGTGCTGGAGGGGATCGGCCGGGCGGTGAACGGCCCGGCGGTCCCGGAGCCGGCCCTGCTCGGCCGGGAACCGGAGCGGGCCGAGGGCTACGGCGCCGACGCGCTGCGCAGACCGTGACCCCACCGGTGTCCTACGCCGGCGCCGGGGTCGACATCGAGGCCGGCGACCGGGCGGTCGAGCTGATGAAGGCCTCGGTGCGGCGCACCACGCGCCCCGGCGTGCTGGGCGGGCTCGGCGGCTTCGCCGGGCTGTTCGAGCTGGACCTGGCGCGCTACCCGCGGCCGGTGCTGGCGACCTCGACCGACGGGGTGGGCACCAAGCTGGTGCTCGCCCAGCAGTTGGACCGGCACGACACCATCGGCATCGACCTGGTGGCGATGGTGATCGACGACCTGGTCGTGGTGGGCGCCGAACCGCTGTTCATGACCGACTACATCGCCACCGGCAAGGTGGTGCCGGAGCGGATCGCCCAGATCGTGGCCGGCATCGCCGAGGGCTGCGTCCAGGCCGGCTGCGCGCTGGTGGGCGGTGAGACCGCCGAGCACCCGGGCGTGATGGCTCCTGACGACTACGACATCGCCGGGGCCGGCACCGGCGTGGTCAATGCCGACGCGGTGCTGGGCGCCGAACGGGTGCAAGCCGGTGACGTGCTGCTGGCGCTCGGGTCGTCCGGCGTGCACTCCAACGGCTACTCCCTGGTCCGGCAGGTGCTGGCCACCGCCGGGCTGGAACTGGCCGACACGCCCGCCGAACTCGGTGGCCGGACGCTCGGCGAGGAGCTGCTGACCCCCACCCGGATCTATGCCCAGGACTGCCTGCGACTGATCGCCGACGGCGGAGTGCGGCAGGTGCACGCGTTCTCCCACATCACCGGCGGCGGGCTGGCGGGCAACCTGGAGCGGGTGCTGCCGCCCGGGCTGGCCGCTCGGGTCGATCGCGCCACCTGGTCGCCGCTGCCGATCTTCGGACTGCTCGCCCGGGCCGGCGGCATCGACCGTCCCGAGCTGGAGGCCGCCTTCAACCTCGGGGTGGGCATGGTGGCAGTGGTCTCGGCCGGCTACGCCGATACGGCGCTGGAGTTGCTGGCCGCCGGTGGGCTGACCGCCTGGCGGCTCGGCGAGGTCGAGCCCGACGACGCAGCCAGCAGCCGCGCCACCGGGCGGGTACTGATGGATGGGAGCCACCCGGCCGAGCGGTCCTAGTACCCGCGGGCAAGGCGACACCACCTAGCGGTACCTCGAGCGACCGAGGACCGTCCGCCGGCGAGGGCTAGCGGGGACGGCTCACCCAGCTCTGCTCGTCCTCGAGATCGTCGTCGGCGTACGGATCGCCGTCCGAACCGGTCTCGGAGTAACCGGGTTCGGACGGATGTCCGAGTTCCCGCTGGAGTGCAGTGAAATCGGTGCTCTGGGAGTTGTACTTCAGCTCCCGTGCCACCTTCTGCTGCTTTGCCTTAGCACGGCCGCGCCCCATGGCTCGACCCCCTCGCTCGCACGGTCATCCGGGCGGAGTCGCTAGGGAAGTCCGCGCCGGGAATGAGTATCAATTCGTACTCCGAGAGTACATCCCGGATCAGCCGGCTGGCACACGGCCCGAGATACCGCCGGAAGTGGCGTCCAGCACGTCACTGCGGACCGCTGCGGATCGGTGCCGGCCCACCGCGGACCACTGCACTAACCGGGTGTGTTGTTGCGATCACGACGTGTGTAAGAAATACCACTTTAGCAAGCTTCGTTACCGGATTGTAATGATAATTTGCCAACTTCACAGCGTGCAGACAAGAAGTTGCATCGGAAACTGGTGCATACTTCCTAGGACGTCGCAACGGGATGCGCGTTATAAATATCCAGGAAGGGGGCGAGGGTCAATGACCAATCCTCGTCAACGTACAGAGTCTGAGC
>JAVEEO010000018.1 GCA_030840415.1 Pseudonocardiales bacterium
CGGCCGAGCGGACCCCGGTCTTGCAGTACATGACGATCTGGCGGTCCTGCGGCAGCGAGGCCAGGGCGTCACCGCGCAGGATCTGGTCCTTGGGCACCAGCTTGGCGCCGGGAATGGACACGATCTCCCACTCGGCCGGCTCCCGGACGTCGATCAGCTCGATCGGCTTGCCGGAGTCGAGCAGCTTCTTCAGCTCGGCGGCGGTGATGGTGGACCCGGCCGCGGCCTGCTGCGCCTCCTCCGAGACCACCCCGCAGAACGCCTCGTAGTCCACCAGCTCGGTGATCGGCCGGGCGTTCGGGTCCTTGCGCACCTTGACCGTGGTGTAGGTCATCTCCAGGGCGTCATAGATCATCAGCCGGCCGACCAGCGGCTCGCCGACACCGGTGATCAGCTTGATCGCCTCGGTGGCCATGATCGAGCCGATCGAGGCGCACAGCACGCCCAGCACGCCGCCCTCGGCGCAGGACGGCACCATGCCCGGCGGCGGCGGGTCGGGGTAGAGGTCGCGGTAGTTGGGCCCGTAGGAGTTCCAGAACACCGAGGCCTGGCCGTCGAAGCGGTAGATCGAGCCCCAGACGTAGGGCTTGTCCAGCAGTACCGCGGCGTCGTTGACCAGGTAGCGGGTGGCGAAATTGTCGGTGCCGTCGACGATCAGGTCGTACTGGGCGAAGATCTCGAGCACGTTGTCGTTGTCCAGCCTGGTCTCGTGCAGCACGACGTTGACCAGCGGGTTGATCTCGCGGACGCTGTCGCGTGCCGACTCCGCCTTCGAGCGTCCGATGTCGGACTGGCCGTGGATGATCTGACGCTGCAGGTTGGACTCGTCGACCACGTCGAACTCGACGATCCCGAGCGTGCCCACGCCCGCCGCCGCGAGGTACATCAGGGCCGGTGACCCGAGGCCGCCGGCGCCGACGCACAGCACCTTGGCGTTCTTCAGCCGCTTCTGCCCGACCATGGCGACATCGGGGATGATCAGGTGCCGGCTGTAGCGGCGCACCTCGTCGACGGTCAGCGATTCGGCGGGCTCCACGAGCGGGGGCAGAGGCACGGGTACTCGTTTCCTTCCAGCGGCGGCACGGTGATTGCGCGGTGCCGGTTCTATGGCTGCACGGCTTCTATAGCTGCAGAGTGGTGATCGTCGGAAACAACGCCGCGCCCGCGACGCCACATTCCCGTACCTCGGTCCCGGACTGGCGGCGCCAGCCAGGGCGGGCTTCGCTCAGGAGTTGCGCTGGAAGAATTCCGCGTCCGGCTGGTCGCCCACCTGCTCGGCACCCGGGGCGTCGGTCACGCCGGCCGGGAACGGCCAGGGGTTGGGGCGGCAGCTCCGGCCGCCGGCGACCTTGACGCCGATCGTCTGCTGCATCATCACCGGCGCCATGCCGTTGGCCAGGCACTCGTGGGCGTGGTTGTGGCCCAGCGCATGGCCGACCTCGTGGTTGACGGCGTAGCGGTGGTAGTCGGCCAGGTTTCCGGCATAGGCCTGCGCGCCCCGGGTCCAGCGGGAGACGTTGAGCATCACCCGTCCGACGTTGCCGGCGTTGCAGGACGTCTCGATCTTCAGCGTGTAGCCGCAGACGTTGCGCACCGTCGTCGGGGCGGCGAGGCTGATCCGGAAGTCGACCGGCCCGGACTCGACCCGCTGCAGCGCCACCTGGCCGGAGCCGATCCAGGACCGCTGGTCGCTGAGCGCGCTCATCACGGCGGCGGCGAACGCCTTGGGGTCGACGCCGGTGATGCCGTTCTCGATGTCGATGGTGAACCGGAACAGCTGGCCCCTGCCCAGTACGCCGGAGCTGCCGGCGATGGTGCTGAAGCTGCCGGTGCCGTTGAAGGTGTACGCCGGGCCGGGCGGCAGCTGCCAGCTGCGCAGCCGCACGGCGGGGTTGGAAGCCGGCGTGCTGGCCTTGCGCGAGCTGCTGGTGGCGGCCGGGCCGCTGGCCGGGCCGGACGGGCTGATGGACCCGGCCGGCGAGCTGGCGAGACCGGTCGGCGCCGGGGGCTGTTGCTCGGTGGCGGCGCTGGACTTGGAATCGTTGCCGCGCAGTCCCATGTTCAGAACGGCCAGCACGGTCACCACGGTGAGCAGCGGGAGCGCGTAGGCCCGCCAGCCGTAGCGGCCGGCGAAGGCCCGCCAGCGGCCGCCGCCCGGGCCGGCCGCACCGTCGGCCGGCTCGTGCTCGGCAGGCGGGCGCGGGCGCTGCGGCGCGCTCGGTCGGGTCACCGGGTCACGATCCCACACCCGCCTGCCGGGAGGCGTCATTTGCGGAGGCGTCATGTGCGCGGGACAACAAGCCCAGGATGGCGCGGGCGGTGCTGACCGGATCCTCCAACTGCGCGGTGTGCCCGACGTCGGGCAGCACCAGCAGGCTGGCGTCGGGCAGCGTCCGGGCCACCCGGGGCGCGTTGGCCACGTCGACCAGCCGGTCGAGCTGGCCCCAGATCACCACGGTGGGCGCCTGGATCTGGCTCAGCGCGTGCCACGGCGACCTGGTGCCGACAGTCAGGTAACTGCGGACCAGCCCGCGCAGCGACCGCAGCAGCGCCTCGCCGGACCAGGAGTAGCCGCGCCGCACCTCCAGCTCCTCGACGGCCTCGGCCAGCCGGTGCGGCGGGACCAGTTCCGGGTGCGCGAAGCACAGTTCGATCACCGACCGCACCCGCCGCTCGGCCGGCAACCGTTCCACCCGGGCCATCGCCCGGTGTCCGACGCCGGGCACCAGCAGCAGCGGCAGCAGCGCGTCCGAACCCTTCTTCGGACGCAGGTCCGGCACCGCGGGCGAGATCAGCGTCAGGGTGCGCACCAGGTCCGGCCGGCTGGCCGCCACCTGGATCGAGATCGCACCGCCCATCGAGTTGCCGACCAGGTGCACCGGTCCGCGGCCGGACTGCTCGAGGTAGGCGATGACCAGCCGGGTGTGGGCGGCGATCGAGTAGTCGCCGGCCGGTGGCGGCCCGGAGCGCCCGAAGCCGGGCAGGTCCGGGGCATGGCCGTCCAGCCAGGGTGAGAGCAGGTCGGCCAGGTCGGTGAAGTTCGTCGAGGCCCCGCCCAGGCCGTGCACGTACAGGGCCGGCTCGGCGGCCGGGTTGGCCGAGGGGGTCCGGCGAACGTTGACCAGGTTCATCCCGACCCGCTCCTCGGTGGCGGGCCACGGCAAGCGGTGTGGATCGGGCGCGGCCAGCGGGTACTCGGCGGGTCCGGCCAGGTCGGCCGTCCGCAGCTGCTGGGTGGGCCGGGTGCGCAACCCACCCACCCGGGTCCGGCCGGCCCGCACCAGCTGCCGGCCCTGGTCGGTCAGGCGGCGATCCGGCCGCGCGCGGTCGGGATGCTCCGGCGAGGTGTTCACCAGTACGAAATTACCGGCTCGGGCGCACTGTGGCCGGTCAGTCGTGGATGCGGTGGGTCCCCGCGAGGCGATCGCGCGGCCGCCGGCACTACCCACCGGTAGCATCGACCTGCCCCAGCGTCTGGCCAGGAGGTTCGTGATGCAGGAGGACCGTCATGACTGAGACCGTGGACGCCTCGCGGGGAGCCCGGCTGCCCCGCTCGGCCCGTCGCAAGCAACTGCTGGCCGCCGCGCAGGAGGTCTTCGTGACCAATGGCTACCACGCGGCGGCGATGGACGACATCGCGATCCGGGCCGGGGTGTCCAAGCCCGTGCTGTACCAGCACTTCCCCGGCAAGCTGGAGCTTTACCTGGCGCTGCTGGACACCCATGCCGAGGACGTGCTGGAGCGCGTCCGGCAGGCGCTGGCCGAGACCGAGGACAACCGGGTCCGGGTGCACAACGTGCTGACCGCCTACTTCGACTTCGTCGACGGGGCCGACCGCGGCGACGAGGGGGCCTTTCGGCTGATCTTCGAGTCCGACCTCGGCAACGAGCCGGCGGTCCGCGAGCGGGTCGACCGGGTGGCCAGGATCACCATGCAGGCGGTCGCCGACACGGTCGCGGCCGACACCGGCCTGGGCCGCCCGCAGGCCGAACTGCTGTCGGTGGCGCTCACCGGCGCCGCCCAGATAACCGCGACCTGGTGGCTGGACGCCGACCGGCCGATCCCGAAGGCCGAGGCGGTCCGGTTGCTGGAGACGCTGCAGTGGCGCGGCATCTCCTACTTCCCCCTGCAGGGGGGCACCGGGCCCGGTAGCGCTGGGCCGGCGGCCGGCTGAGCGGGGAGTTCGCTCACAGCGCAGCGGCCGGCCGGCGGACGGTGAGCCGGCGTCGACTAGCGTGGTCGGCAGGGCCGGAGGCGGAGCTTCCGGCGGATCGAGCTGGCGAGCCGGACACCCTGCCTGGAGTGCCGGCCACTGAAACTGGAGGACCGCGTGGAGGTCCAGATCGGCGTGCTGCACACCCCTCGCGAGATCACGCTGGAGAGCAACCAGACCCCGGCCGAGGTCGAGGAGCTCGTCGCCACCGCGCTCAAGAGCGTGGACGGCCAGTTGTCGCTCACCGACGAGCGCGGTCGCCGGGTGATCGTGCCGGCCAACCTGATCGCCTACATCGAGATCGCGCAGGCCGACAGCCGGCGGGTCGGCTTCGTCGCCGGCTGAGCCCGGACCGGTTGGCCGGGCCGGACTAGTTCGACAGGCCGATGGCCGCCATCCGCTGGGTGTGCTTCTGCATGATCCGGTCGGTCAGCAGCCGGATGCCGGTCAGGTCCCCCGCCCCGCCGACGATCAGCAGCGTCAGCGCGTCCCGTTCGGCTGCGACCCGCTGTGCCTGGGTGATCGCCTCGCCCACCAACCGGCGGGCCCACAGCGACAGCCGGGATGCCGCGGTCGGGTCACTGGCGATCAGCACGCCCACCTCGCGGATCGCGAACTCGGCGTTGCCGGAGTCGGCCAGCGCCTCGGTGACCAGCTGCCGGGTCGAGGGGTCGACGTACTCGGCGACCTCCAGGTAGAAGTCCGCGGCCAGGCCGTCCCCCACGTAGGCCTTGACCAGCGCCTCGCCCCAGCTGCGCGGCTCGGTGCGGTGGTGGAAGGTCTCGACGGCCTCGACGAACGGCTCCATCGCCAGCTGCGGGTCGACACCCAGCTCGACCAGCCGGTTGGCCAGCTTGCGGTAGTGGCCCATCTCCAGCGCGGCGACCTCGGACAGCGCGGCTCGCAATGCAGTGGTCGGCGCCATCCTGGCAT
>JAVEEO010000023.1 GCA_030840415.1 Pseudonocardiales bacterium
GCAAAAAGAAGTCAACCGGTCCGGGCGCGTGGAATCCTTCAGCCGCCAGGACTTCGCCGGTGTGGCTCACGCAGTCTCTCCTCGGTCATCACTATCTGGCCGCGTTGTTCGGGCTGCCTCGTCGTCAGACGTCGTCCGGTCGGACATGGTCCGGTCTTGCGTCGGTGTGCTACCTGCCGTGCGGTGTTCGGCTTCAGGCGCTTTCAGGCGCAGTTGGGCGAACACCAGGTACATCCCGAAACCAGCCCCGACCAGAATGCCGATCGGAATCCAGTACTCGGCATGCAGCCAAATGCTCAGCAGCCAACCCACGAGACCGTAGAACAGCACTCCGGCTACAAGATAGCCGAAGGCCGCCCATGGGTCCGCGCCCCCCTGCTGGGGGACGTCTGGGCGTGGCGGACTGTGCATTTGTAAGGGAATGCTAACAGGCGCTCACGGGTGCTCCTGCACCACCCGAGAGGCCGCCAGTTCGCCGCCGAGCCAGATCACCAGTCCGCTGAACAGGCCGACCGCGACCGCCGGGCCGTCCACCACCCGGGGGCTGGAGGCGACCAGCACCAGCGCCAGCGCGAGGGCGGTGGTGAGGTAGCTCAACATCGCCACCAGCAGCGTCAGGCCCGGCGCGTGCCGGCCGACGAAGCGAATGTTGAACGCCCCGAACTCGAACGACGCCGCTACCAGCGCCAGCCCGCCGACGAAGCTCAGCCCGGCGCGCAGGCCGGCCGAGGAGACGATCGCGAAGCCGAGCAGGCCGATGCCGGCCGCGGCCGCCAGCACCAGCCAGCGCAGGGTTCGGGGCGGGATGCTCACAGCCGGGCGGAGCGCAGCCGTGGGATCGCGGTCGCCAGCAGGCCGGCCGCCAGCAGCCCGGCCACCACCGCCAGCACCAGCCACGGACCGGTGCTGAACGACATCGCCACCGCGCCGAAGGCCAGCACCGCCGACCAGAAGTACAGCAGCAGGACGGCCCGGCGGTGGCTGTGGCCCAGATCCATCAGGCGGTGGTGCAGGTGTTCCTTGTCGGGCGCGAACGGCGACTGGCCGCGCCGCAACCGCCGCACCACCGCCAGCAGCAGGTCGCCCAGCGGCAGCGCCAGCACCGCCAGCGGCAGGATCAGCGGCAGGTACAGCGGCAGCGCGCCCTTGATGCCCAGCGACTGCGGATCGGCCTGCGAGGACGCCGTGGTGGCCCCGGCGGCCAGCATCAGCCCGACCAGCATCGAGCCGGAGTCGCCCATGAAGATCCGGGCGGAGGCGAAGTTGTGCGGCAGGAACCCGACGCAGGCGCCGACCAGTCCGGCGCAGATCAGGGTCGGGGCCAGCGCGATGTCGGTGTTGCCGATCTGGGCCAGGTGGTAGCTGTAGCCGAAGAAGGCCATTCCCTGGATCGCGGTGACGCCGGCGGCCAGGCCGTCCAGGCCGTCGATGAAGTTCACCGCGTTGACCGTCAGGACGGTGAGCAGGATGGTCAGCTCGACGCTGGCGTCGCGGTCCAGCGGGATGGTGCCGATGTTTCCCCACGGGACGTAGATGTAGAGCAGCTGGATGCCGCCGACGATCGACATCACCGCGGCCCCGGTGACCTGGCCGGCGAACTTGGTCAGCGAGTCCAGCTCGTAGCGGTCGTCCAGCACCCCCACCCCGCAGAGGATCAAGCCGCCCCACAGCACCCCGGCGATCTCGTTGCCGTTGCCGAAGGTGCTGCGCAGGGTGGGCAGCGCGTGCGCGACCAGCATCGCCACCGAGAAGCCGGCCAGCAGCGCGACGCCGCCCAGCCGCGGGGTGTCCACGGCGTGCACGTCCCGATCGCGCGGCTTGGCCACCGCGCCCCAGCGGGTCGCGATCTGGCGCGCCAGCGGGGTGCACAGCAACGTCCCGAGCGCGGCGATCAGGCCGACCAGCGCGTATTCCAGGGACGGGTGCATGAGGAACGGCCGCTGAGCGCGTCAGCCCTGCGGATAGGCCGGGTGCGCGGCGACGAGGGTGCTCACCTCGGCACGGACGTCGGCGTGCACGCTCGCGTCGTCGCTGGTCACCGCGCGCCCGATCAGCTGCGCGATCTGGGCCATCTGGGGCTCGGTCATGCCCTGGGTGGTCACCGACGGCGTCCCGACCCGGACCCCGGAGGCGACCGACGGCGGGGCCGGGTCGTTCGGAATGGCGTTCTTGTTCAGCACGATGCCGGCGGCGTCGCAGCGGCTCTCGGCGTCCCGGCCGCTGACCCCGATTCCCTGCAGGTCCAGCAGCGCCAGGTGGGTGTCGGTGCCGCCGGTCACCGGGCGCATCCCGACCTCGGCCAGCCCCGCGGTAAGCGCCTGGGCGTTGCTGATCACCTGCCGGGCGTAGGCCTGGTACTCCGGCGTCGCGCACTCGGCGAGGTTGACCGCCTTGGCGGCGATCGCGTGCATCAGCGGGCCGCCCTGCATCATCGGGAACACCGCCTTGTCCAGCTTGGCGGCGTGCTCGGCCTTGCACACCAGCGCCCCGCCGCGCGGGCCGCGCAGCACCTTGTGGGTGGTGAAGGTGACCACGTCGGCGTAGGGCACCGGCGACGGGATCGCCTTGCCGGCCACCAGGCCGATGAAGTGCGCGGCGTCGACCATCAGGATCGCGCCGACCGAGTCGGCGATCTCGCGGAACGCGGCGAAGTCGATCAGCCGCGGGATGGCCGAACCGCCGC
>JAVEEO010000026.1 GCA_030840415.1 Pseudonocardiales bacterium
ACAAGGCCTCCTCCAAGCGCTGGATGCTGCTGAACCAGTTCAGCACCCTCACCCCGCTGCCCAAGGCCTGGGACCGGACTGCCGCGGGACCGGCCAACGCCAGCGGCGATCTCGCCGATGTCGAGGCTGTCTATGACTACCTGATGGAGCAGCAGGGCAACGCCGTCGAGGAGAACAACGCCCACCGCACCAAGTGGGCCGACAGCCCGATCTGGAGCACCGTCAGCGGACCCTGGCGGCTGAAGAGCTACACCCTGGAAGGTGTCGTCACCTTCGTACCCAACGAGCACTACTCGGGCCCGAACAAGCCGCACATCGACGAGTTCCGCCAGCTGCCGACGTTCTCCGACGAGGAGCAGTACCAGATGCTGCAGGACGGCAAGGTGCAGGTCGGGTACCTGCCGCTGAGCTTCGCCGGCGGTTCCACCGACGACCCCACCCGGGGCGGGGACAACCCGCTGGCCGACACCCACAAGCTGGTGCCGCAGGTGGTCTACTGCATCCGCTACATCAGCCTGAACTTCAACAACCCCACAGTCGCGGGCAAGATCATGGCCCAGACCTACCTGCGCCAGGCACTGCAGAGCTGCCTGGACCAGGACAGCGCGGTGCGCGAGATCTACCAGGGTTACGCCTACCGGCAGAACGGCCCGGTACCGATGATCCCGGCGACCGACCTGGTCTCACCCGGCCAGCGGGGCGCCGCCTGGCCGCTGCCGTTCGACGTCGCGCGGGCCAAGCAGTTGCTGGAGGACAACGGCTGGGATACCAGCCGGACGCCGGCGGTCTGCGTCCGTCCCGGTACCGGACCAGGAGAGGCCGGTGCCGGCATAGAGGCCGGGACCGAGCTGAGCATCCTGCTGCGCTACGTCGAGGGCCGCCCGGCACTGACCGAGCTGATGACCCGGTACAAGCGGGCCGCTGCCGAGGCCGGCATCGAACTGCGGCTGCAGGAGGTCTACGGCTCGATCCTGGTGGCTGAGGACGCACCGTGCGTGCCGGGGCCGGACGTCCCGTGCCTGTGGGAGATGTGCTGCTGGAACGGTGGCTGGGTGTATCACCACCCCACCGGCGAGATCGTGTTCAAGACCGACGCCGGCGGCAACTTCGGGCACTGGACCGACGCGCGGGCCGACGAGTTGATCGAGCGGACCGTCACCAGCGACGACCTGGATGTGCTGTATGAATACCAGGACTACATCGCCGAGCAGGTGCCGGTGATCTTCACGCCGAACTTCCCCATCCGGTTGCTGGAGGTCGCCCGGAATCTGCGGGGCGCCGAACCGATCAACCCGTTCGCCAACATCGCCCCCGAGAACTGGTACTACGTCGAGGACGAGGACTGATGGCGGTCCTGCCACTGTGCCCGCGGCGGGTCTCCGCGGCTGGTTCCGCTCAGCCCGCAAGGAGGAAACGACGATGACTGCCCAACCCTCGCAGCGTCCGCGACTGCTGCTGATCGGCACCGGCCTGCGGCCCTACCGCGAATACCTGATCCGCTCGATCAGCTCCGAGTTCCGGATTCACCTTTTCCACACCGCCGAACCGAGCTGGGAGAAGGAATACATCTCGGGCTGGACGGTGCTGCCGAGCACCGCTGACGGAGCGGCGCTGGCCGCGGCCGCCCGTGCGGTGCACGAGCAGCAGCCCTTCGACGGCGTGCTCTGCTGGGACGAGGCACGCATCCACGCGACCTCCTACGTCGCCCAGGCCCTGGGCTTGCGCAACGGTGACCCGGCGGTGATCGAGCGACTGCGGGACAAGGGCCAGACCCGCGCCACGCTGGCCGGAACCGGCATCAACCAGCCGCGCTCGGTGCCGGTCAAGGACCTTACCGAGGCGCTGGCCGCGGCGGCGCAGGTCGGCTATCCGGCGATCCTCAAGCCGCGCGGCCTGGGCGCCAGCCTCGGCGTGGTCCGGGTCGAGAACGCCCAGGACCTTCGGTGGAGGTTCGACTTCACCCTCGGCACCCGGGGCCCCGAGCCGGTCGAGCTCCCGGAGCGGCCGGTACTGGTCGAGGAGTGCGTGATCGGCGAGGAGATCAGCGTCGACGCGGTCGTCTGCGACGGCCGGGTGACCCCGCTGTTCATCGGGCGCAAGGTGCTCGGTTACCCGCCCTACGCAGAGGAGGTCGGACACTACGTCAGCGCTGCCGACCCGCTGCTGAGCGACCGTGTGCTGCTGGCCGCTCTCCAGGACACCCACGCCGCGCTGGGCTTTACCGACGGCTGGACGCACAGCGAGTTCATGCTGACCAGTACCGGTCCGCAGGTCATCGAGGTCAACGGCCGGCTCGGCGGTGACCTGATTCCCTACCTGGGCCTGCTGGCCACCGGTATCGATCCGGGGCTGGCGGCCGCCCGGGCGGCCTGCGGGCTGACACCCGACGTGACCGCCACCCAGGACCGCACCGCGGCGATCCGGTTCTTCTATGTCGCCGAGGAGAACACCGAGATCTCCTCGGTCGGTTTCGAGACCGCGCAACTGCCCGAGCAGGTGCACCAGGTGTTGGCCGTGGCGAAACCCGGTGCGGTAGTCTCGCCACCCCCGAAGGGCACGGCTTGGGGCAGGATCGCCCTGGCCATCGCGGTCGGGGAGACGGCGGCCAGTTGTGCCACCGCCCTCGATGCCGCCGAGGCGGCGCTCGTCATCAGCGGCACGGTGCAACCGAGCACCACCTCCGACCCCTCCCTGGAAGAAGTGTGACTGGCATGACGACTGACACCGCGCCCGCTCAGAGTGCCGGCATCTGGCGAACGTTCGACGAGTCACCCACGGCGGTCAAGGCAATCTTCGCCGGTGTCTTCATCAACCGGCTCGGTGCGTTCCTCAGCATCTTCGTCGTGCTGTTCATGACCTCCAAGGGCCGTTCGCCGTCCGAGGCCGCGTTCGCGCTGGGTGCCTACGGCGCGGGCGGGGTGATCGGCGTGCTGATCGGCGGCGTGCTGGCCGACCGGCTCGGTGCCCGCAACGCCACCGTGCTCAGCATGTCCAGCTCGGCGGTGCTGGTCGCCTCGTTGCTGTACCTGCCGAACTACGTGGTGCTGCTGGCCGCGGTCGCGCTCTGCGGCCTGGTCAGCCAGATCTTCCGGCCGGCCTCGGCCACCCTGCTCTCCGAGCTGACGCCGGAGAGCCGCCAGGTGATGATCTTCGCGATGTACCGGTTCGGCTTGAACCTGGGCACCACCGCCGCCCCGCTGATCGGCTTCGGCCTGTACAACCTCGACAACCAGGGCTACACCCTGCTGTTCTGGGCCGAAGCTCTGGTGGCGCTCGCCTATGCCGCGCTGGCCCTGGTGGCCCTGCCGCGCCGGGAGCGGCCGGTCGCCGCCGCCGACGGTGCGCCTGCCGCTCCGGCCGGCAGCTACCTCGACGTACTGCGCAATCGCCGTTACACCCTGTTCCTGATCGCGGCGTTCTTCAACGCCGCGGTGTACGTGCAGTACCTGTCCACCCTCCCGCTGGACGTCAAGGGCGAGGGAGTGGCGATCTTCTGGTACACCGCCGCGGTGGCGCTGAACGGGCTGATCGTGATCCTCTTCGAGCTGCCGCTCACCAAGATCTCCCAGCACTGGCCGTTCAAGCTGCTGGTCGGGCTGGCGTTCGGCCTGGTCGGCCTCGGCGTGCTCAGCTACGGGCTGCCGCTCGGGCCGGCCGTGATCATCCTGGGCACCCTGATCTGGACGCTGGGCGAGGTGGTCGGCGCACCCGCGGTGTTCGCCTTCCCTGCGATGGCCGGGCCGGGGCACCTCAAGGGCCGCTACATCGGCAGCTTCCAGTTCATGTTCGGCCTCGGTTCCGCGGTGGGTCCGATGGTGGGTGGTGCGCTGTTCACCTCGATCGGGCACCGGGTCTGGCTGGTGATGGCACTGGTCTCGGTGGTGGCCACCGTCCTGGGCGTGGCGTCGGTGCGTACCCCCGCGAAGGCCCAGACCGAGGACACCCTCGACGATCCCGAGACGCCGGACGTGCCGCTGGTCGCCGACGTGCCGGGCAGCCTGGTGGAGGAGAAGAGCTGACCGAGCCGGCCGGCCCGATGGTCCGGCCGGACCGAGCGAGCACCCGTCAACGGGACCGCTGCTACTTACTACTGGAGGTTGGACGTGGCCGAGGCCGAGAGCTGGTTGCTGGAGATGCGGTTCTTCACGGTGAAGCCGGGTACCCGGGAGGAGTTCGACCGGATCAGCCGGGAGGGCACCATCCCGATGATGCGCCGGTACGGGATCAACGTGCTGGACTTCGGCCCGATGCTCAACGACGAGCACGGCTACTACCTGCTGCGCGCGTTCCGCTCGGAGGAGGACCGGGTGGAGAAGTCCCAGGCCATCTATGCCACCGCCGAGTGGGAGGAGAACTACGACGCTCCGGTCTCGGCGATGATCGCCGACTACCGGACCGCGGTGTTCCCCGCCACCCATGCCCTCGCCCCGACGCTCGTAACGCAGTCCGCCTGAGCCCGGTTTGCGGCGTCCGAGCCTGGAATACGATCCTCCGATGACGACACAGCTGCCTGACCTGACGAGTTTCGGAAACATCCCCGGCGACTACGTCCACACTCCCAAGTTCGCCGAGCCAGGCGAGGACATCGCACTGCACGACGGCTACCTCAAGTGGTACGACGTGCGCCCGGAACAGGCCGTGATCCCGGACGAGGTGCGGGCCGAGGCCCGGCAATTCCTGCACGACGAGAGCGAGGCCGGCCGGCTCAAGCTGGACGGCGACCTCGGCTTCGTCGTGTTCCACCTGTGCGGCGAGTCCTTCTACTTCCTGATCGTGCTCACCTGGCGCAACCAGAACGAGATGTGGGAGTCGCT
>JAVEEO010000037.1 GCA_030840415.1 Pseudonocardiales bacterium
GACGAACTCCACCGACCAGGCCGACGCGACGCAGCTGGCCGAGGAAGGCACGGTGCTGCTGAAGAACTCCGGCAGCATCCTGCCGCTCACCTCGTCTGACAAGTCAATCGCGGTCATCGGGGCGGACGCCTCCACCAGCCCGCAGACCGCCGGCGGCGGCAGCGCCGGGGTGAATTCCAGCGGCACCGTCACCCCGCTGCAGGGGATCCAGGCGGCCGCGCCCAGCGGCACGACCGTCACCTACAACAACGGCTCGTCGGACAGCTCGGCGGCATCGGCAGCCGCGGCGGCCAGCGTCGCGGTCGTCTTCGCCAACCTCGGCGAGTCCGAGGGCTCGGACCTGACCAGCATCGACCTGGGCACGACCCAGGACAACCTGATCACCTCGGTGGCCGCGGCCAACCCGAACACGATCGTGGTGCTCAACACCGGCTCCGCGGTCACCATGCCCTGGCTCTCCTCGGTCAAGGGCGGGCTCGAGGCCTGGTACCCCGGACAGGAAGACGGCACCGCGATCGCCAGTGTCCTGTTCGGCAGCTACGACCCGTCCGGGCACCTGACGGTCAGCTTCCCGACCTCCTTGTCGCAGGTTCCCGCCAGCACCACCGCCCAGTGGCCAGGCACCGGCGGCACCGTGCAGTACTCCGAGGGGATCGACGTCGGCTACCGCTGGTATGACAGCAAGGGTCAGACGCCGCTGTTCCCGTTCGGGTACGGCCTGTCGTACACGACCTTCTCGTTCAGCAACCTGCACGTCGGCGCGCTGACCGCGGGCGGCGCGGCCACCGTGACCGCCACCGTGACCAACACCGGCTCACGCTCCGGCGCGGACGTCGCCCAGCTGTACGTCACCGACCCGTCCGCCTCCGGCCAGCCGCCGCTCCAGCTGGAGGGCTTCCAGCGGGTGAACCTGGCCGCCGGAGCATCGGCCGCCGTCACCTTCAACCTGACCCAGCAGAACCTCCAGTACTGGAACAGCAGCTCCAACGCCTGGGCCACGCCCGCCGGCAACTACACGGTCTCCGTGGGCGACTCAAGCGCGAGCCTCCCGCTGACCGGCACCCTGGCCGTCGCGTCCAGCCAGCTGGGCGCCCCGGTCACCCTGGCCAATCCCGGCCCGCAGGCCGGCCTGGCCGGCAGCGCCGCCTCCTCGGTCACCCTCAGCGGCAAGGACACCACCAGCGGCCAGACGCTGACCTACTCGGCGGCCGGCCTGCCCGCCGGCCTGTCGATCTCCTCGGGCGGCGTCATCTCCGGCACCCCCACCACCGACGGCACCTCCACGGTGACGGTTACCGCGACGGACGGCGGCGGCGCCTCCGCAGCCCAGAGCTTCGTGTGGACCGTCTCGCCTGGTACAGGAAGCAGCACCGCGGCCCCCACCGGTCCGATCACCGGGTACGAGGGCCTGTGCCTGGACGACCGGTCGGCCAGCACCGCGTTGTACAACCCGATCCAGGTCTACACCTGCAACTCCACCAACGCACAGCAGTGGACCGTGGAGTCCAACGGCTCCCTTGAGGTGCTCGGCATGTGCCTCGACGTCGCCGCGGCGGGCACGGCCAACGGAACCCTCGTCGACCTGTACACCTGCAACGGCACCGGCGGACAGCAGTGGCAGGCCCAGTCCAACGGCGAGCTGGTCAACCCGGAATCCGGCAAGTGCCTCGACGACACCGGCTTCGGCGGCTCCGGTACCCAGGTCCAAATCTGGGCCTGCGGTGACGGTACCAACCAGCAATGGCACCTTCCCTGACACGCACTGCCTGAACCGGTAGCCGGACGAACCCGGCAACTCGCCCAGCCCAGCCCGGGCCGCGCCCGCCAGGCGCGGCCCGCGGCCGATGAGGGCAGGGCTGGCAAAGATCCGATGAATCGACGAATCTATCAAGAAACTTTTCCGGGAAAGCCTTTCCAGGCCTAGACGATCCCTCCTGTCGGCGGTATAACACATCCGATGTCTTTACGCCAAATTTGCCTTCACGACCAAACCTCGCAACAACGGCGTGCCCGGAGGCCCCCCATGTCTCATCGGCTCAAGCTGTCCCGCCTCCTGGCCGTGGCCGCCGGGCTCGCGATCGCCGTGCCCGTGGCCGTTTCGGTCCAGCCCGCCCGCGCGGCGACTGCCACTACTGCCTGGCAGAACGGTTCGTTCTCGCTGAACCGGTCCGGCGTGGTCGCCGAATCCGACATCGTGCTCGGCGCGGCGAACGCCGCGGACAGCCAGTCGCTGCCGCTTGGCAACGGCTCGCTCGGGGTGGCCGCCTGGGCTGCGAACGGGTTCACCGCGCAACTGAACCGCAGCGATACGATGCCGTACCGGTTGTCCCCCGGCCAGGTGAACATTCCCGGCTTGTCGGCGATGACCTCGGCGTCGAATTTCAGCGGCACGCTGGACCTGTATAACGGGGTGCTGGATGAGACTGGCGGCGGGATGTCGCTGCAGGCGTGGGTGCCGGCCGGCAAGGACGAGCTGATCGTGAACGTGACCGGGGCCAACCCGGGCACCCAGGAGAGCGCGACGCTGAACTTGTGGAGCGGCCGTTCCCCCGCAACCGCCGCCTCCGGCGCGATCGGCAGCCTGGCCCAGACCTGGGCGGACAACTCCCAGACCGGCAACTCGGGGCAGACGTTCGGCGCGATGGCCGCGGTCACCGCGGGCGGACAGAACGTGACCGCGTCCGTGGTCAACTCCGAGCAGGTGAAGGTGACGTTCAACCCGAACTCCGATGGCTCGTTCCGGGTGATCGTCGCGTCGCCCAAGTGGACCGGCGGTGACCCGGCGTCAACCGCGTCGAGCCTGATCGGCGGCGACACCACCGCGACGACATCTTCGCTGCTGGCGGCCCAGTCGTCGTGGTGGAACAGCTACTGGGCCAACAGCGGCCTGATCCAGGCGAGTTCTTCCGACGGGTCGGCGCAGTACATGGAGAACCTGCGCACCCTGTACCTGTATGACGAGGCCGCCTCCATGAAGAGCGGGGCGTACCCGGGCAGCCAGGCCGGGGTCGCGGACATGTTCGCCTATGACCAGGATCAGCAGGACTGGTACCCGGCGGGGTACTGGCTGTGGAACCTGCGCGGGCAGATCGCCGCGAACCTGTCGTCCGGCAACTTCAACAACAACCTGCCGATCTTCAGCATGTACCTGGGCGACCTGCCGGCCATCGAGTCGTGGACCAGCGCGCAGATGGGCGGCAAGCCGGGAGCGTGCGTACCGGAGACGATGCGGTTCAACGGCAACGGCTACTACAACGGCGGGAGCAACACCCAGAACGCCTCGTGCGCCACGGCATCCAGCCCGAGTTACAACGCACTGAACGTCGCCAGCGGTCCCGAGATCGCGCTGGACATCTGGCAGCAGTACCAGGACACCGGCAGCCTGTCCTTCCTGCAGCAGTACTACCCGGTGATGGAGCAGGCCGCCGAGTTCCTCCTCGCCTACCAGAAAGTCGGCTCCGACGGCTACCTGCACGCGGTCGCCAACGCCCACGAAACCCA
>JAVEEO010000054.1 GCA_030840415.1 Pseudonocardiales bacterium
ATCAGGTCGGCCAGCTCGAACAGCTCGCGCGACTGACGCGACGGCGCGATGCCGACCCGGGCACCGATCGCGGCCAGCCGGTCCGCCGGGTTCCCGCCGGGCCCCGCCATCGCCTTGAGGTCGGAGACCACGGCGGTGTCGTACTCGACCGTGAGGTGGAACCAGCTCATCATCGAGGTGACGGCGAATTCCTCCCGCGCGAGCATGCCCCCCTGCCGCCGCAGCTGCAGCAGTTCGCTCAGGGTCTGGCACAGGTAGCCGACGTAGGAGGGATCGGTGGGCTTCGGCCCCGAACTGTTGGTGTCGTTCTCGTAGCCGAGCCAGACCTGGCGCAGCAATTCGTTCCAGAGCTCGAGGAAACGGCTGTTGACGGTGGGACCGACGTCGCGCTTCCACGGCTGCCCCTGGACACCACGGCCGACCGGATGGGGCAGGTCCATGCCGAACATGCGCCAGTACCCGTTGCGCCGGTTGACGGCCGCGTCCGGTCGCAGCTGACTCATCAGTGCGCCACCGGAGCTGAACAAGGGCGGGTCGCGGTAGAACAGGTCCTCGGTCGAGCGCACCCACGCGACGGTGTCGGCGCCGGGCAGCGGCAGCGACTCCCCCACCACGTACCGCCGTACGACGTCGCCCATGATCTCGAAGATTCCGGTGGCCTCGATCAGGTACGCGTACAGCATGTGGTCCCACACCGGCGGCGGCGTCAGGTCGACACCCGGATTGCCCGACCAGGTCTGGGTGGGAGCCGACCCGCCGCCCGACCGGACCGGTGCCACCCCGGACCGGAGGGTGTCGAGCAACCCCGCGGGGATCTTGCTCTTGCTGATGTCGCCGACCGGGACCTTGGTGTTCGGCGCGAGCACCTGCTGCCAGAAGGTGCTGTCGGCGAGCCCACCGGCCGCCCACACCTCGTCCAGCCATCGGCTGAGCTGCATCGGGTGGACGGCGAGGATCGCGTTGGCGGCGTTCACGTCCGCCGGACCCGCGGGCGTCACGAACGGGAGGAGGCTGCGGAACATGTGGTCAACTCCTAGATGATTGTCGAGACCCGCGGCGCCGGTCTTGGGAAGGCACCCCGGTGGCGACCGGCACGCCGTCCCCGTCGAGCACGTCGACGTACTCGATCAGCTCGATCTCGTCGGTGTCGTCGATCACCAGGTAGTCGCGTTCCTGGGGGTCGATGTCCCGGGAGGTCACGACGAGCTGTTGCTGGCCCGGTGCGTGCAGGTGCAGGACGAGCCGGGATGCGGTGTCGGGCAGGGGATCGTCGAACGTCAGCCGGCTCACCCGGGAGTTGGCCACCGTCTGGGTCATCTCGAGCACCAACAGGCAACGCTGGGTCGGCACGCCGGCGGCAATCGGCGCGCCGCCGCGGTCGAGGAGGTCGACCCGCACGATCGGCACCAGGACTCCTCTCCCTTCGCACACCCACACCCCTGCGGCGGTCGGATCGCTGATCGGGATCGAGTCGATCTGCTTCGGTGGGGCACCGGCGTAGGCCACCAGCCGCGCCGTCGTGGCCGGCAGCGGGTCGTCGAAGGCCAGCCAGATGCGGCCGTTCATGACCGTCTGGGTCATCCGGATCAGCGCGGCGTCGCCGCCGGCGTCGCCGTGGCCGCCGTAGTTGCCCAGGCCGTTGCGGATCAATCGATATTGCAGCGCAACTCGCTGCTGGTTCGGGTCGAGCGGGGTCTGCGGCCGCAGAACGGCACCCAAGGCGTCGACCAGGTCCTGCGCGGTCATGTTCGTCATGTTCGGCTTCTTCCTCTGCTCGTCACGCGGCGGCGGCGCGGTCGCCGCCCACTCGGCGCAGCCAGTCCCGCATCGCCGTCGGTGGTTCGGTCGATTCGAGTCCACGCAGGACGGTCAGCGACAGGATCCGCATCGCTTCGGTCCGCTGCAGGTAGGTGGAGGTGTACAGCGAGTCCCCGGCGCGCTCGGCCAGCCGGTCGAGTTCGCTCGGCGCGACCCGCTCGGGGTTGGCGAGTTTCGCCAGGAACGTTCCGTGGAATGCTTGCATCCGCGTCCGTGTGCAGACGTCGACGACGGTCCCGAGCAGGGGCAGGCTGCGCGCCATGATCTCGGCGACGTCGCCCGGCGCCGCGGTCACGGGATGGCGGTTGAGCCACCGCCGGCCGAGGTCGTCCCACGGTCCCGGGCCGAACCACGATCGGCACAGTGCGACGTTGAACTGGACCCGCAGGGCGGCGAACGGGTGCGGATCGCCGATCAGCATCCGGAACGCCGCGGGTGACGGACCGTCGACCACGGTGGCCAGCGCCGGCAGCGGCGCGTAGCCCAGCAGCGAGAAGGCGTAGACGTCGGCCGCGACCTCGCTGGCCCACCCGGCCCAGGTCTCGGCGACCAGTGCGCCATGGGGGGTCAGCGCCGCGTGCAGGGCAGCGGCCAGTTCAGGCACCCAACTGGTCAGGTGAGCGACCTGGTGACCGGTCTCGTGCACCAGCGAGGTGGGCTGCCACAGGTTGTGCCGGGTGACCTTGATCGCCGCCGCCGGCGACAACGACGCATCCCACAGCCGGGCTCCCGACCGCAGGATCGACGCCCCCAGGCCCTTGTCCAGGTAGGTGAGTACCGGCGGGGTGTCGATGCCCAACGGCCGCAGGACCTGGTCCATGCTGTGGACGGCCAGTGCGTCCAGGCCTCGCAGGATCGAGGCCATCGTCGGGTTGGTCCGGGTGTTCACGGCGTGGCCGTAGAAGTCCACCATGGCCTCGGCCCGCGCGTACCGCTGTCGCAGGGTCAGGACTTCGGCTCGCACCTGCTTGAGCTCCGCGTCGGTGCGTGCCGCCCGGAGCATGAACAGGATGCGGTCGGCCTGCGCCGTCAGCCGCTTCGACTGGCCGGTGAGGCTGGCCCGCACGCTGCGGCCGAGGTAGGACTCCAGCTCGGCCCACGCCCCCGGTGACGCGGCGACGTCGATCTCGCCGAGTCCCAGGCAGGCACGTCGCCAGTGCCGCACGTCGGTGCCGAGAGCGGCTGCTTCCAACTCGAACGGGTCACGCATGGGTCCAGCCCGGGTGGACGGCGACGTCAGGCGTCGCAACCGGGTGCCCACCGGCGGACACCCCGTCGAAGGTGATCACGACCGTGATGCCCTCCGCCGAATTGGCGACCGCCGCGGTGAGCTGTGCCCCCCGCTGCAGCAGGAAGTTCGACAACCCCGTCATCGTGGCGCCGGACAGGCGAGCCGCCAGCCGCGCCGCAGTGGCCGGATCGGCGGTGGCCGACGAACGCATCAGCCGCTGGGTGATCGCGCGCCGCAGTCGCGGGTGGAGCGTCTCCCGCAGCGCATTGAGGACCGCGGGGAGATCCTTCTGGCCGGCCGGAGCCGATCGCTGCAGATGTGCCTGCAGAATTCGCGCCCGGCGCTCGCTGAGCCGGATCAGCACCCGCAGGCGGCTCCGGGTCGGATCCCAGCGCACGGCGACGACCCGGCGGGGGCGGGGGGTCCGGCGGGCCGGGAACTGCCCGATCCGGACTCGGTAATACCGCTGGCCCGGGTAGCCGCGCGTCGATCCCGCCGAACCGCTCACGCGGTACGCCGGACGCCCGAGCCGGGGCTCGGCGAGCAGGATGCCCGCGACCTCCGGAGTGAGCAGCTGGTACTCCTGCGGAACGGGATTCTCCCCGGTCGGCAGCGTCTCGTCCCGGGTGAAGTGCCCGACGAGCGATCCCGGCAGCGTCTCGTAGAGGTCGACCTCCGCCTGCACGGGCCACCGCCGGACACCGATGTCCAGCAGGTACTGCTCCAACGTGCCGCCGTCGCACCACGGCAGCACCCGGGCCGCCTGCCGGGTGATGGGAACCCGCAGGACCCGCGTGTACCGGCGGAACCGGTACCGGGGCCCGGTGGCCCGCGGCATCATCACCCACAGCCCACCCTCCTGCGTCGTCTCCTTCTCGGGCAGGTCACTGCGAAGGACCCGGTCCGGCAGATACGCCGCCACCGCCTCGCTGAACAACCGCTGCACGGCGGCGCTGACCTGCAGGGGGTCGGTCATCGCCTCCTCCGGCAGCTCGTCCAGCACCCGCAGTGCGGTGGCCTCGATGGCAGAGGCGAGCGCCTCCCCCGGGATCGACAGCTCGCCGGTCGCTGATTCCAGGCCGAGCGCGGTGAACGCCAGGCCGACCCCGGCGCGCGCGATGACCGTGTCTGGTTCCTGGCCGACGACGGTGGCGATCCGGCGGACGTTCGCCGGCCCGATGATGCCGCGGATCAGCGACGCCAACGGCCGGGCCAGCAGGTTGATCAGGGCGCTCCGGGCGCCGGTGACCTGCAACCCGAGCTTGAGCAGCGGGCGAATCGCCAGAACCGCCGGGAGGAATTCCTGGATCGGTCCGACGGGTCCCTCGGCTCCGGAGTACTCGGTGAGCTGTGCCGCCAGCCTGGCCCGGGCGAGGTCGAGCTCGTCGACCGGGTTCCCGCGCGCCGTCGCCTCCAGCGACCCCAGGTCCTCGAACGATTCGAACGCTTCGAGGTCCTCGTAGTACTGCGGGGTCTCGTAGTTCTCCCCGGCCAGGCCACCGGACTCTCCGGGGCCGGCGGCGAGCAGCAGGGTCGCCAGCTCATTGTCGAACGCCCGGCTGAGCTCGGATGCGAAGCCCATCTCCGCACCCTCGTCCTCGCCGCTGCCGCCGAATTCCTCTTGCTCCTGCTCGGAGACGCCGAGGGCCTTGGTGATCATCGGCACGAACGGCCGGACCGAGGCCGGCAACAACCGGGTGAGAGGTCGGACGAGCTTCTTCAGCACGCCCTTGAGCAGTCCGAGGCCGGCCTGCTTGAGACGCCGCAGCAGCGGACCCAGCAGGCCCTTGCCGATACCCTTCAGCACGCCGAGGCCGCCCTTGGCCAGGTCGGCCACGCCGCGCAGCGGGTTGGACGCGAACTTGACGGCTTGCTTGACCAGGCCCTTGGCCTTGTTGGCGAGCCCGCGGACGATCTTTCCGAACAGCTCGTTCTCCAGCGCCGCAGGACTTTCCAACGACTCCAGCAGCTCATCGAACTCCTGCTCCGACATGCCCTCGAGGTTGGCGTTCTCCAGCCCGGCGGTGTAGCCGTCGATCGTGCGCTCCCATTCGGTGGTGAGCGGAGCCAGCCACTGCTCGAGCGATTCGTACGCCTCGGACTCCGACGGAGCCAGCGACCACTGCTGAGCATCCGCGAGAGCCCGCGCGGCACCCTCGTTGAGCAGGTCCTCGAGCGCGTCCTCGAAGTCCTCGTCACGGATCGATTCGAGAAAATCACGGGTGACGGTTTCCAGCTCCTGTGCCTCGTTGTACTGCTCGCCGGAGAAAGGCGATTCGGCGACGAACAGCGACTCGAAGGGTGACTCGCCGGCCGCCGTCTCGTGGTCGGCTTCGGCCACCGTGCTCGCAGAACCCGCCGCGCTCTCCGCAACGATCTGCCGCAAACCCGCGAACGGTGAGACCGAGCCGCTCTCACCGTGCTGGTCCTCGAGGTATGAATCGGTTCGCATTGCGCCGCCTCCCTGCCTGTGTCCGGCCGATCCTCCTGACCGCATGCTCAACGAGCGTCAACACGACGTATCAGGGACCACACCGCCGGCATCTCCACATTCATGTCGCTGTTCGAGCTCGCGGAGAAGGGAGTGGACCAGGTCGCTCGCAGCGTCGACATCGGTGAAGACCCATTCCCGTGCAGGAGCGGACAAATCACTACCGGTCAGCACCCGAACCACCAATCGCTCGGCATCACGCCACACGCGAACGACGACAACACGGTATTCGGCACCCGTCACCCGCCCACCATTTCCGTGCCGCGTGAGCCGGTCCGTCAACGATTCATCGCGGTTGACGCAGCGTTGACAGGACCAGCTGACCATGGCCGGACCGGAGGGCGCGAGCCCCGGCGATGACCGGCCACCGAAGCCAAGGATGGCGCCGTGATGGGCGGATTCCAGGTAGTTCGCCGCGGTGACCTGGAAGCGCAGCAGTCGAATATCCCCAGCACCGGAGAAGGACCTGGCATGACACGGTCGCGCGCAACCGCACTACTCACTACCCCCCGGGACGGACCGAAGCTGAACCTGCTCGGCGGTTTCTCCTTGTATGTGGCCGGCGGCCAGGTCGCGTTGCCCATGCACTCCCGGCGGGTGCTGGCCTATGTCTGCCTGGCCAAGACGCGTCACGACGGTTGCGATCGCAGCATCCTTGCCGAAAGGCTCTGGCCCGACGTCAGCGCAGACCGCTCCCGCGCCAGTTTGCGCACGGCTGTGTGGCGCATCCGGCAGGCGAGCGCCGAACTCGTCGACGTCCAGCCCGAAACCGTCCGGCTCGCGCCGCAGGTCGAGGTCGACGTCGCGAACGTGCGGGAAACGGCGGACTGCCTGATGGCCGGCCGCCCGGTGTCCACCGTCGCACCGGCCCGGGTGCTGCTCGGCTCGGCCGAACTGCTGCCGGGGTGGGACGAGACGTGGCTGGTGCTGGCCCGTGAGCAACTGCGACAGACGCGGCTGCACGCGCTGGAGATCTACGTCGGCCGCCTCAAACGGCAGGGTCGCTACCCGGAGGCGATCGATGCCATGCTCGCCGTCATCGCCGACGAACCGCTGCGCGAGTCGGCGCACGCGGTGCTCATCGACATCCATCTGTCGGAGGGCAATGTCAGCGAGGCGTTGCGGCAGTTCGACGTCCTGACCGATCTGCTGTGGCGCGAACTCCGACTGCGACCCTCGCGCGCGCTGCACGAGCGATTGGGAATTCCGGCGCCACCCGCACCGACCGCCCAGGGTGGTACGCGCAACCCGCTGCCCCGCCCGCGGGCGACGGCGGCAACGCGTTCGGCCTAGGACCTACACCTTGGCGTACACCAAGGCCGAACACCTATGCCGAACACCTATGCCGAACACCTGTGCCGAACACCTAGGCCGGTAGGTCCGCGCGCGACCACTCGCCGGGACCGATGCCGACGGCGTCACGAGGCCGCGCACCGGCAACGATCCGGTGTGCCGCGAGCGGTCCGGAATCGCCGGCCGGAGGGTGCAGGTTCCGCGCGTGCAGCGAGACGGCCACCCGGACGCCGCGGTGCCCCTCGGTCCCCACCGACGGCCACTGGCCGGCAGCGACCCGGGCCGCCACGATGCGCGACTCGCCTGGACGCAGGTCGAAACCGGCCACCGCCGCGACCCTGGAAGCAACGGGTCCCGGCCCGGACGGGGTCGGGCCGGCGGAACGGATCGCCACGACGACCACGAAGTGAGGGCACGGGACGGATCCGGCGTTGGTGATGCAGGCGTGGACCCATGCCGCGGAGTGCGAAGGCACCTCCTGGTGGGCCCAACCGCCGTCGGGCCGGCGGCGGACCCACGGCGCCGTGAGCAGGGCACCGGCCGGGTTGAGCATGCCTGCCGCGCCAGGAGTGTCCGCACCCTCCGCCAACGGTGGCCGCCCGAACCGTAGCTCCAGCGGCCGGCCCGGATCCTCGAAGCCGTAGACGAACCGGTGGAACGCGTCGACGAGCTCGACGCATCCCGAACGGGCCACCAGGAACTCCTCCAGTTCGGGTGTGCTGACCGCTGTCCGGTTCCGGGTCAGGTACAACGCCCGCATCAGCCCGTCCAGCCGGCCGACGCCCGTGGCATCCGCGACCCCTCGGAAGAACCGGCTCCCGCCCGGGTAGGCGGCGGGCGGGGTCCGTCGGTCCATCGGGCGGCGTGAACACAGCTGGAGCGGCGGCTCGGTGAAGTCGAAGGGCTCCGCCCGCAACGGCGACGTCGAGCGGTAGGTGGTGAACGCTTCGTCCCACCAGCCGTCGGCGTCCGACGCGGGAGTCACCCCCCTCGCGAACCACGAATGCAGGACCTCGTGTTCGAGCGCGCCCTCCGACGTCGTCGTCGCGTGCGCGTACTCCATGCCGCCTTCGGCTCCGTGGAAGAAGCAGGTGTATCGATCGCCGTCGAAATCGCCGAACCGCCGGTCCAGAACGCCGAGCAGCTCGGCGATCCGTCGTCCGCCGCCGAGGAGGTCCTCCGGCGCCCCCGCGGGCTTCCAGAGGTCGATGTCCACGCTTCGGCCGGATGCCGGCAGCACCACCGACCGGTGGGCGCTCTCGAGCGCGGTCCGGGCCCGCAGTTCGACCAGTGCCGACATGCACGTGAACCATTCCGGAAACCCGATGGCCCACCAGTTCGCCTCGCTCGTGCGGACCCGGCCGTTCGTGATGAGCGAGTGCGCGGCTGCGGTCCCGGTGATCCGCAGCGCGAGCGCGAACGGAAACCGATCGAAGGGGAGGTTCGACGGGAACCACGCCTCCAGATGACGCCCCGCGAGGAGGTCGGCCATGCCGAGCGACCATCGCACCGTGCCGTCGGCCAGCCAGCGCAGGACCGGAGGGTAGGCACCCCCGGGTTGGGAGGACGGCTGGCCGAGTGCGTACCTGACCCGCAGGCGGTGGACCGAGCCCCGCTGCTGGAAGCGGTCGATCAGGCGCACGGTCGAGTAGCCGTCCTCGCCGACGGCACGGGCCGCGATCGATGCCACCTCCAGCTCCAGGCCATCGAGCCAGACCCGCTGGACCTCTTGGCGCAGGTCGAACAGCGGGTGGCCCGAGTGCGGACCGATCTCGTAGAGCAGCTCGGCCTCGGCCGCCGCCGAGCGCGCAGCGGTGTCGAAGCAGACCGACGCCGTCAGCTGCCGAATGTGCACAGGAACAGCGCGCAGGGCGCCGACCCGCATCGGCGGCGGGGCGTTCTGGAACGCGGAACGACCCACTGACCCTCCACAAGGCGGCACAGTCCACGAGCAGCGCCCGGCGGCCGCTCCGGTCGACGATGCGCGGTCCGCGTACTCCATGGCGTCAACGTGGCGTCTCGCTCAGAATCGGAACCGGGTCAGACCTCCCGGCTCGACCGACGAGACGACCGTCGCCGAGCGGGGCTCGATCCGGTAGACGTTCCACGGCGGCGGTCCCTGCGAGGGCGCGTTGAACGGCGCCGTGATCCCCGAGCCGCTCTGGTCGGGTTCCGCCGGCCAGCCCTGGTCCGCCCAGGCCTTGGCGATGCGCGCCAGCGTGGCAGGGTCGCTCACCCGCACCGCGTCACCCTCGAACACCACATCGGCATCGCGGATCGACACCGCGACCGAGCATCGCGGGTCGCGGGTCACGTTGCGCCCCTTCCGGGTACCGGTACCGGTCTGGAACCAGAACGTGCCGTCCACCCACAACGCGCCCACAGCGGTCACATGCGGGCTGCCGTCCTCGTTGACGGTGGCCAACCACGTGGTGCGGGAATTCAGCGCATCCGGAGCCGGTGCCGAGCCCGCGTCCAGCTTGTCGACCACGCCGGACCAATCCACCGGCGGCAATCCGTCCGCCTTACCGAGATTGATGGTTTCCATGGCACAACGCTACGTTCGCCGCGCATTCAAACCAACACTCAGCTGTGGACGGCGGGTGAGCCACTGACACTCTCTCAGTGGGGATCCGGTCCGCTGGGATCACGACCTAGTCTTTCGGTCATGGCCCTGTCTCCCGCGCAGTTCTACGACCACGCGCTCGCCGCCGCCGATGCCGAGCGCCGGCTTCCGCTGGCCCGCATGACGGGCTGGGATGTCAGCCCGTTCGAACCGGACGGGCTGCGCGTCGCACCGCTGCGTCGCCCGGTGTTGCCGGAGCCGGCCCGGCAGGGCGAGGATCCCGCGGACTGCACCTCGTGCGACCGCCTCGACGAGGGCATCTGGTTCGACGACCACTGGCGGCTGACCTGCATTCCCGGAGCCGGCGTGCCGCTGGTCCTCATGCTGCATCCACGCGAGCACTTCGACCTGGCGGACCTGCCCGATGAGCTGGCGGCCGAGTTGGGAGTGCTGACCACGCACCTCGCCCGCCACATCCAGGCGCTGCCGCACATCGCGCGGGCGCACGTCCACCGGATCGGCGACGGCGGCGCGCACCTGCACGTCTGGTTCTTCGCCAGGCCCGAGGGCCAGGCCCAGCTGTACGGGTCGTGGCTGACCATCTGGGACGACCTGCTGCCGGCGTACCCGGCCGACGTGTCCCAAGCAGACGCCGCGATCGTGGCGCAGGCGTTGATCGCCTCCTACGGCGGCCGTCGCAGCGCTACCTGAGCAGTCACGGCGGCACCCTGGAGCCGGGATGAAGATTGTAAGTTTCATCCGGGATTGCTACCGAAAAAGCTAATTTCTCGCCCACTCTGACCGTCCGGGTCGGCCCGCTCGGCATCAGCAGTGGGCACGACCTGCCCCGTCCCGTTCCCCGCTTGACTAGTGTCAGAGCCTGGCTGAGCGGTACCCGATGCCGCTGTCGAACGGTGAGGAGCAGGGATGACGACGCTGTCGATCGTCAACGCAGTGATCTTCGACGGGGTTACCCAGCAACTGGGCGAAGGGTCGGTGCACGTGGTCGACCGGCGGATCGCCGCGGTCGGGCCGGACGCGCCGCGCGACGCCGACGTGGTGATCGACGCACGCGGGCGCACCGTGCTGCCGGGGTTGATCGACGCGCACTGCCACGCCTACGGCACCGATCTGGACAGCATGGTCGGCGAGTCGCACCCGCTGAGCTATGTCGCGCTGCAGGCCGCCCGACGTCTGGCCGCCGCCCTGGCGCGCGGCTTCACCACCATCCGCGACCCAGCCGGCGGTGACGCGGGGTTGGCCCGAGCGATCGCCGAGGGCCTGCTGCCGTCCCCGCGTTACCTGTGGCTCGGTCCGGCACTCAGCCAGACCGGCGGTCACGGCGATCCGCGCTCGGCCGACAGCGACCTCTGCGGCTGCCACCACCACTCCAGCGAGGTGGTGGACGGCGTCGACGACCTGCGTCGCGCGGTCCGCGACCGCTTCCGGCGCGGGGCGCACGCGATCAAGATCATGACCTCCGGTGGCGTGGTGTCGCTGACCGATCCGCTGCGGCCGCCGCAGTACTCGGCGGAGGAGGTCCGGGCCGTCACCGACGAGGCGAGCCGGCGCGGCAGCTACGTGGCCGCGCATGCCTACTCCCCCGAAGCGATCCGGCACTCGATCGACAACGGCGTACACAGCATCGAGCACGGCAACCTGCTCGACACCGAGACCGCGGAACTGATGGCCACCGCCGGTGCCTACCTGGTACCGACCCTGGCCACCTACGACGCGATGACCCGCCGGGGCGTCGAACTCCGCATGGCGCCGGTGTCCTGGCAGAAGAACGCCGAGGTGTTCAGCTACGGGCAGAAGGCCATCGAGATCGCCCGCGCCGCCGGCGTCCGGGTCGGCTTCGGCACCGATCTGATGGGCGTGCTGGAGGACGAGCAGTTGAACGGCCTGCGCCTGCAGATCGAGGTGGACGGACCGCTGCTGGCCCTGCAGTCGGCCACCTCGGTGAACGCCGACCTGATCCGCCGCACCGACCTCGGCCGGGTTCATGAAGGCTGCCTGGCCGACCTGCTGATCGTCGACGGCGATATCAGCCAGCGTCCGGACGCGCTGTGGACCGACGACGGGCGGCGCACCGTGATCCAGGCCGGCCGGATCGTGCACGCCGGAGCGGCGGTGCCGGCATGACCGAATTCCTCACCCTGCAAGCACAAACCCTGAACTTCACCCTCGGCCGGCCCGGCCAGTTCCGGGTCAGCGCGGACGGCCGGCACGTGTTGTTCTGCCGCACCTCCGACGGCACCAGCAACCTCTCGGCGCTGTGGGCCTACGACGTTGCGGACGGCACGGAACGCCTGCTGCACCTGCCGGATGCCGGCCGGGTGAGCGAGTCGGCCGAGGACCGGGTCCGGCGGGAACGGCAGCGGGACCGGTCCCGGGGCGTGACCCGCTACACCACCGATGCCACCGGGACGCTCGTCGCGGCCGCGGTCGAGGGCCGGCTCACGCTCGTCGACGTGCTCTCCGGCGAGGTGCGCCAACTCGACACGGCAGGCGCGGTGACCGCCCCGCGACCCGACCCGACCGGCCGAGCGATCGCCTATGTCAGCGAAGGGTCCCTGCATCTCATCGACGTCGACGGGGGCAACGACCGGGTCCTTGCCGCGTCGCCCGGGCCGGACGTCAGCTACGGCCTGCCCGAGCACGTCGCAGCGGAATCCTTCGCCCGGCAGGACGGATTCTGGTGGGCACCGGACGGCTCGGCGCTGCTGGTCGCTCGAGTCGACAACTCCGCACTGCCGGTCACCTACCTGGCCGATCCGAGTGCCGAGCGGGAACCGCCGCGCCAGTTGCGCTACCCGTTCGCCGGCGGCCCCAATGCCGAGGTGACGCTGCACATCCTGGGCCTGGACGGCGAAGCCACCGAGGTGGTCTGGGACCGGGACGCGTTCGAGTACCTGCTGGCCGCCTACTGGGACGAGCACGGACCGCTGATCGCCGTCCAGAACCGCGCGCAGACCGAGGTGCGGCTGCTGACCGTCGACCCGGCCACCGGGGTGACCACGGAAGTCCATGCCGAGAAAGCCGATTCACCGCTTCCGGTGCGGCACGGGGTCCCCGCCCGGCTGGCCGGCGGCGAGCTGGTCTGGCTGGCCCACCTCGACGACGCCCGGCGGCTGCTGGTGGCAGGCGCTGCGGTCACGCCGACGTCCTTGCAGGTACGTGAGATCGTCGACGTGTCCGGCGACAGCGTGCTGTTCCACGCCTCGTCCGAGCCCACCGAGGTGCACGTCTACGAATGGTCGGCGGCCGGCGGGCTGCGCCAGCTGTCCGACCGCCCCGGCGTGCATGCCGGCGTGCGGGGCGGCGGCACCGTGGTGCTGGCCAGCCGCGCGCTGGAGATCGACGGCGTGCGGACCGTGGTGCGCGCGCCCGGCCGGCCCGACGGTGAGATCGGCTGCCTCGCCCTGCCGACCGACCCGGTCAATGTGGAGATCTTCTCGGCAGGGATGCGGGAAATCCGAACCGCGGTGCTGCTGCCGCGCGATCCGGAGTTGGTCGCCGGGCCGCTGCCGGTGCTGTTCGCCCCGTATGGCGGCCCGGGCGGCCAGCAGGTCCTGCGGGCCCGCGACAGCTACCGGCTCTCGCAGTGGTTCGCCGACCAGGGCTTCGCCGTCGTGGTGGCCGACGGCCGCGGCACGCCGGCCCGCGGCAAGGACTGGGAGGACGCCATCTGGCTGGACAAGGCCGGCCCGGCACTCGACGACCAGATCGCGGTCATCGAGGACGTCAAGCAGCGGTACCCGCAGCTGGACTTCGGCCGGGTGGCCATCCATGGCTGGTCGCTCGGCGGGTTCCTCACCGCGCTCGCCGTGCTGCGCCGGCCGGACGTGTTCCACGTCGGCATCTCGGGAGCACCGGTCACCGACTTCCGCATGTACGACACCCACTGGGCCGAGCGGTATCTGGGCCATCCCGACGAGCACGCCGAGGCCTATGACCGGTGCACGCTGATGCGGGACGCGCCGAACCTGCAACGGCCGTTGCTGCTGGTGCACGGCCTGGCCGATGACAACGTGCTGCCGGCGCACACGTTCCAGCTGTCCGACGCCCTGACCGCCGCGGGCAAGGTGCACAGCGTGCTGCCGCTACGCGGAACCAGTCACATGATCAGCAACCCGCGGATCGCGGTGAACCTGCGGCTCATCGAACTGGAGTTCATCCGCAACGCCCTCGGCATCGCCACCCCGGCCTGACGCCGAGGGCCTGACGCCGAGGGCCTGACGTCAAGGACCTGACGTCAAGGACCTGACGTCGAGCCGGGGGCCGGCCGACCGGGGATGAGCTGCTCAGAGACGCGCCACCAACTTGGTGAGCATCGTGACGTTGCGAGCCGTCGTCGGGTTGTCGGGCAGCGCCTGCTTCCAACGCTGCGGGCCGAGGGTGGTCTCGGTGGACTTCGACCGGATGAGCCACTGCACGTCACGGCCGGCCACCACCACGGTGTCGTGCTCGTTGGACAGCTGCTCCACCGCGCGCTTCTGCGGCGCTGTCAACCGCGTCAACGGGAACAGCACGAAGTGGGTGTGGCCGGCGGCGACGGCGCCGAACGGCTGCGCGGTGACCAGCGCCCGCAGCTGCGCCGCGGTGCGGACGAACGTGGTGATCTCGAACCCGTACACCTTCTCCAGCGCCGCGCGGATGGCGGCCTCATGCTCGGATGCCTTGCCGGGTGCGCTGAAGAGCAGGTTGCCGCTGTTGACGTAGCTGGCGACCTCGTCGTAGCCGAGTTCTTCCAGGGCCTGCCTGGCGGTGGCCATCGCCACGGTCCGGTTGCCGACGTTGACCGCGCGGAGGAATGCCACGAAGCGTGCCACCGCACCATCCCAGCACAGGCCGCGGCCCGGCGCCGCCCTTTCCACGGGCGGGTTCAGTCCGGCTTGCGGCCCCAGGCCGAGATCAACGGCGCGGTCGCCAGGTCGAGCACGCCGCTGACCACATCGCTGAGGTGCTGGTCGAGTTCCGCCTCGGTCACCAGCCCGGCGGCCAGCAGACCGGTGCGGACCTGCCGCACGGTGGCGAGCTGCAACGCCTGGCAGGCCGGGGCACCGACCGGGAAGAACGCCTCGGCCCGCACGTCCCGCAGGCCGGCCGCGCGCAGCAGACGGGGCAGCGTCCGGCCGAAGACAAGCTCGGCTCCCCGGGCGGCCAGCAGCGAACGAAAACCAGCCTGGACCCGATTCGCCAGTCGCTGCGCCGGCCCGTACTCATCCGGGCAGACCAGTGGTTGCAGCGCCGGATCGGCGTCCTCGACGACCAGCCAGCCGCCCGGGCGCAGCACCCTCACCAGGTCCACCAGCACCTCGGCCCGCCGGGGCAGGTGCACCAGCAGCAACCGGGCGTGCACCAGGTCGAACGGGCCGGCCGGCGGCTCGTCGACGCCCACCTCGTGGCGCAGCACCTCGAACCCGGCACCCTCGGCCGGCATCCAGGCGGTGTCGAGGTCGGTGGCCAGTACCCGACC
This sequence comes from Pseudonocardiales bacterium, assembly GCA_030840415.1. Classification (GTDB taxonomy): domain Bacteria; phylum Actinomycetota; class Actinomycetes; order Mycobacteriales; family Jatrophihabitantaceae; genus Jatrophihabitans_A. The sequence goes on from JAVEEO010000054.1 coordinate 14,882, forward strand.
GGACGGGCCCACCTGCGCGGCCAGCCACCGGGGCACGCTCGCGCTACCCGCACCGACCTCCCAGCACGCCCATCCCGGCGCCACCCCGACCGCAGCGAGGTGCCGGAAGGTCACCGGGTCGAACAGCTGCGACATCGCCTCGAACCGGCTTCCCGCCTCGGCCTGCTGGTTGTCCAGCAGGTACCCCTCGTCCTGTGTCACGCTTCCATCCTGCCCGCCTCGGCGCGGCGGCGAATGCGAGGTAGGTCGCGATCGGGGCCATGGCCGCGACGGCGCGGCCCGGGAGGGCACCCGGGCAGCATCGGTTCCAGGTCACTACGGTGGGTACGTGACCCAATCAACCGGAGACATCGAGCCGCACGACGGCATCGACCCGCACCACAACGCCGAAACCGAAACCGCGGAACGCAATCAGTCCAACAGCCTCGGCCGGGCAGCCGACGGCGGGCCACCGCCCACCGACGCACCCGAAGCGGGATCGGCGCCACAGCTGAGCGGGACCGCCGCCGGCGATCCGCTGGACGGCGTGATCCTGGACGACGCCGACGCCCAGCAGGCAGTCTCGGGCGACACCGGCCCGGAACACCCGGGCACCCGCCGCTCGAGCTGACCGACGCGACCGGGCGAGCAGGCCGGGCCCTCGCGATCAGACCGCGAAGACCTGGCTGTCGTCGGCGAAGGCTTTGAACTCCAGGGCATTGCCGGCCGGGTCGAGCAGGAACATCGTCCACTGCTCGCCGGGCTGGCCCTCGAAACGCAGGTAGGGCTCGATGACGAACTCGGTGCCCGCCTCCCGCAGCCGGTCGGCGAGTTGTTGGAACTGCGGAACCTGCAACAGCAGCCCGAAGTGCGGCACCGGCACGTCGTGGCCGTCGACCGGGTTGGAGCTGCGGTCGGCGCGGCCGGGCGCCAGGTGGGTGACCAACTGGTGGCCGTGCAGGTTCCAGTCCACCCAGGTGTCCGCGCTGCGGCCCTGGGCCAGCCCCAGCACGTCACCGTAGAACCGCCGTGCCGCGGCCAGGTCGTCGACTGGTATCGCCAGGTGGAAGCGAGGGATCGAAGGGGTCACGATGGTGTCCTGCCCTGTAGAGAAGTTCCGTGCCGGTCTGCCGTCGCGACTGTACCGGGACCGGTAGCGGCGCCTCGGCAGCCGGTGACTCGGCTCAGGCGAACAACCCCTGGCCGAGGTAGCCGCCGAAGTCGGCGACCCCGGGCGGCACCACGAAGTAGCCGCCGCCGTAGGGCTGGATGTAATCGGTCATCGGCTCGCCGGCCAGCCGCCGCTGGATGACCTCGAACTGGTCCTGGATGTTCTGCTGGTAACTGCAGAAGATCAGCCCGGTCTCGGCGTTGCCGCTACGCGACATGCCGTGGTTCTCGTAGTTGTAGCCGCGGCGCAGGATGCGGTTGCGATCGGTGTCGACGGTCCGCGGGTTGGCCAGCCGGATATGGGAATCCAGCGGGATCACCGCCCCGTCCGGATCGGCCGCGTAATCGGGGAGGTCGGTCTCGCTGGTGCCGTCCAGCGGCGCGCCCTCGTCACGGTCCCGGCCGATGATCGCGTTCTGTTCCGGAACCCCGACCCGGTCCCAGAACTCGACCAGCATCCGGATCAGCCGGACCACCATGAAGGTGCCACCCACCGCCCAGTCGGGTTGGCCGCTGTCCTTGTCGATCCAGACCAGGTTCTCGTCCTCGGCGGGGTTGACGATGCCGTCCTTGTAGCCGAACAGGTTGCGCGGCGCACCGGTCGGGCGCGGGCCGGAGTGGAAGCCCAGGATCTTCCATTCCAGCTGCATCATTCCCCGGGTCGCCCGGGTCAGGTCGCGCAGCGCGTGGTGCACCGAGTCGCTGGCGTTCGAGCAGACCTGCAGTACCAGGTCACCGCCGGTCCAGTCCGGGTCCGGGGAATCGTCGGCGAACACCGGCATGCTGGTGAGACCGCGTGGCCGGGCCGAGCTCAGTCCGAACCGGTCGGTGAAGACGCCCGATCCCAGGCCGACGGTGACGGTTACCGCATCGGGTGGCACCTGCGCTCCGAGCACTCCGCTGTCCAGGCCGCCGATCTCGCTCTCCCGCGGCGGGGTGGGCGCCGGCAGCGTCCCCTCGCTGAGCGCCTGGATGTGGCTGGTGAGGGTTTGCAGCAACAGCTGCAGCCCGGCGCTGTCCTCGACCAGCAACCGGAAGGCTGCGAAGCAGGCCGACTGCTGCAGGAAATCCGGCCGGTAGATGCCGGCCTGGTTGGCACCGAGGAACGGCACCGAGATGGTGGCCGGATCCGGATTGCCGCCGCCGCCCTTGTCCGCGGCCTCGGCCGGCCGGCTCACCCCCAGGGCAGTGGCCGCGGCGATGGTGCCGGCCGCGCCGCGCAGGAAGTTACGACGATTGACGCTCATGGTGGCCCTTCAGATGCCGATCGGGAGCAGCGGTTACTGGACGTTGCCGAGCACCGAGGGGATCCGGTACAGCGACTCCAGCGCTGCTCCGATCGCGGCGTTGACCGGCTGCCGCTGGTGCTTGGTCAAGCTGTTGTAGTCCGGCCAGTGACCGCCGACCTTCGAGGCGTTCAACGCGGCATCGAGCTTGTCCAGCGCGGCCTTGG